>CAUJKG010000194.1 GCA_963205465.1 Pseudomonadota bacterium
TGCGCTCGAAGATCGACAAGGGCTTCGACAAGCCGCTGTTGCAGACCGTGCGCGGCGCTGGATATATGATTCGCGAACCGGCTTCCTCGCTGGCCCGCTGAGCGGTTCAGACTTTCCGCAGGATCGCGCAGAACTCATTCCAGTGCATCGGCGTGTCGTAAACCCGCTCTGGCTTGAGCCGGGTTAGCCCCAGCTCAAAAAGCGTCGCCATGATGTCGCGGAAAGACGCAGGCGTGAAATACAGCGAATGAACGTCGATGTAGTTGCCTTTGGCATCGTCGTAAGCGCGGATCGCTGCTTCGATCTTCTTCGGATCCAGCGGACGCTCGCCGGGATTTCCGTCCCAGTATTTCGCCGGATCGTTGTGCGCGGTCAACGCAATGCACTTGATGACGTTTGCGAGCGTATGCACCGTGCGCCCTTCGCGATGCGCCTCGATGATATCCGCGATCGTGCTTTCCGGAAGAAAGTGGTCGAAACAATATCGCTTGTCGGGAATGAGGAGGAAGTAGCAACCGCCGTCTTCCAGAATGTCTTCTACCTGTCGGAGGTGGCGCAGCATGTCCGGCTGATGCTCGATACAATGCGAACTGATTACCGTGAAAAATTTCCGATCGACAATCGAGAGATCTCCACGAGGTGAAACGAAATCGATTGCCTCGGGAGCCTTCTCGGCAGCGATCCCGGTGCGGTTTGCCCGCTCGATCAATTCATCGCGGGACATCAGATCGAAATATTTGACCTTCGGTCCGCGCGTTACCGGGTTCACAAAAGGGCCGATTTCAAGAACCGAATTGTCGGGGACCAATTTTATGAAGTTATCGCGAGGCACCGCACTCGTCGCGATCCGTCCTTCGGGCCTGCCGCGTTTCTCGTAATGTTCGCGCAGCGCACTGTCGCTCATGCGCCGCAGGTCGCTATACTTGGCCCGGTAAAAATCAGGATCGAACGCCAAAGGAAATGCGCCCGCGTCGTCCGGGACTTCGGTTTTCCGCGTTTCCGGAGAAGCCTTCGCAAAGAACCGGCGCAGCCAGTTTCGATTCCACATGAACGGATTGTAACTTGTGCCGGTTTGCTGGAGCAAATAGTTTGCCGCGTGGTAGGGCTTTGGTCATCGGCAATAAAAAAGAATGATCCGTGACGGCGCTCGGTAAACTGGTCCGCACGACCGCCTTCAAGATCATCGCGGTCTATCTGATCGTCTTTGCCATCTTTGCGATGGCCGTGATCGGCTATCTCGCGCGCCATACCCAGGCGCTGGTCGTTTCCCAGATCACCGAGACCATCGACGCTGAAATCCGCAACCTTGAAGACATTCACGCTGACGCCGGCATCGGCCGGCTGATCGATGTGGTTTCCGCCCGCGCGCAACAGCCGGGCTCGAACCTTTATGTCGTCACGTCGTTCAACGGCGCGGTGCTGGTGGCGAACGTGACCGATATCGGCAATGCCACGCTGTCGCGCCAGGGGTGGTCGGAGATTTCCTATCGCCGGACCGACGAATCCGACGCGCAGCAGCACGACAGCCGTGCGCTGGTGCGCGTCGCCTTCATCGGCGGCTTTCGCGTGCTGGTCGGCCGCGACATCGAGGAGCGCGAGCGGCTGCGGCAGATCCTTGCCGCACCCGCGCGCTGGTCGGTGGTCGTGATCGTGCTGCTCGGTATTGCGGGCGGGGTCTTCGTCACTCGCCGCGTGATGAAGCGGATCGATTCGATGACCGCGACTTCCGAGCAGATCATGCGCGGCGATTTCGGCGGCCGGCTTGCGGTCACCGGCTCTGGCGACGAATTCGACCGGCTCGCGAACAGCCTCAACGCCATGCTCGGCCGCATTGAAAACCTGATGGGCGGCCTCAAACACGTCTCAGACAATATCGCGCATGATCTGAAGACGCCGCTGACGCGGCTTCGCAACCGCGCGGAGGAAGCGCTGCGCGCGAACCACACCGAAGCCGATCTGCGCCGCGCGCTCGAATCTACTATCGAGGAGTCGGACAACCTCATCCGTACCTTCGATGCGCTGTTGATGATCTCGCGCGCGGAGGCAGGCGAACTGCGCAAGGCCATGACCGATTTCGATGCGGCGGACGTGGCCCGCGATGTCGGCGAACTCTACGAGCCTGTGGCGGAAGAAAGCGAGCTTGGCCTTGCGGTCGATGCACCCGAACATCTGCCGGTAAAGGGTAGCCGCGAACTGATCAGCCAGGCGCTCGCCAATCTTGTGGACAACGCGATCAAGCATGGCGGCACTATTCCCGGCAGCAAGGTGACGGTCGCGGTGCGAAAAGCCGGCGACCGCATCGAATTCGTGGTCGGCGACCGCGGCCCCGGCATTGCCGAAGCCGACCGGGCGAGGGTGGTCGAGCGCTTCGTGCGGCTGGAGGCGAGCCGCTCCCGTCCCGGCGCGGGCCTCGGCCTTTCGCTGGCGCAGGCGGTGGCGAGGCTCCACGGCGGCGACCTGCGGCTCGAAGACAATTCACCAGGCCTGAAGGTTACGCTCGCGATTCCTGCCGAGCCGGGCCAAACTAAGGGAGCATGAAGGCTCCCAATACCCGCCCGGCGGCATCTCTCGGCACTTTGCTCGCGCGTCTGCGGGAATCTCCCCGCGTGGCGAATCCTGCTGCTGCCAAAGCCGCGGTTTCTGAAGTGCTCGCGAGCGCGCCCGGCGATGCCGCGGCGCGCCTAGCGGCGGCCATTTCCGGCAGCGAAAGGCTGGAAGCGCTTTTGCAGGGCGTCTTCGAGGGCTCGCCCTATCTCTGGGGGACGATTGCCGGAGATCCGGCCATGCTCCTGCGGCTTCTGGAGGAGGAGCCGGAAGCCGCGACGCAACGCATTCTGACGGAATACGCCCGGGCCGCGCTCGACGCCGAAAGCGACGCGGACGCGCAGGTTGCCTT
>CAUJKG010000195.1 GCA_963205465.1 Pseudomonadota bacterium
ATGCGCAGCGCCTGTTCGACGCGCTGAAGGACAAGCCCGGCCTCAAGGTCATTCCGATCATCTGGGCTGGTCCGCACCCGCTGCCGAAGATCGCTGCGCTCAATCCCGGCCGCTACAACATCCAGATCGCGCCGGGCGGAAACATTCTCCCGGTCATGCAGCTCTACAAAGACTATCCGGGCATGGAAGGTGCGATCTATTACTACTGGCAATTCCCGAAGAACGAGATGAATCAGTGGCTCGTGGCCGAGCATCAGAAGCGCTTCAACGCGCCGCCAGACTTCTTCACGGCTGGCGGCTTCGCGGCTGCGGCTGCCGTGCTGGCGGCGGTGAAGGCGGCGAAATCGACCGACACCGAAGCGCTGATCGCCGCGATGGAAGGACTGAGCTTTGAAACGCCGAAGGGGGTCATGACCTTCCGCAAGGAAGATCATCAGGCGGTGCAGGAGATGTATCAGTTCAAGGTCAAGGCCGACGCCAAAGGCAATGAGCTGCTCGATCTCGTGCGGGTGATCCCGGCGTCCGAACTGCCGATTCCGGTCCGCAACAAGCGCTGATCTTTTACAAGGACAAGCCGACGGGGCGGGGCGGACAAACCGCTTCGCCCCGTTTCGAGGGTGCGATGAACGCCACGGTTCCGGTTCTGGAAACGCAAGATCTCACCATTCGCTTCGGCGGACATGTGGCGGTGAACAAAGTCACCTGCGCGTTTCAGCCGGGCACGCTCACCGCGATCGTCGGACCGAACGGGGCGGGCAAGACCACCTATTTCAATCTGATCTCCGGACAGCTTGCGGCGAGCGCCGGGCAGGTGCTGATCCGCGGCAAGGATGTGACGCGGCTGCCTGCGTCCGCACGCACGCAACGCGGGCTCGGCCGCGCGTTTCAGCTGACCAACCTGTTCCCCAACCTGACGGTGTTCGAGAACATCCGCCTTGCCGTGCAGGCGCGCGCGGGCGCGGGGCTCAGCCTGTTTACACTCTGGACCGACCGGCGCGACCTGATGCATGCCGCCGGCGTGATCCTCGAGCGGGTGCGGCTCGCCGACAAGCGCGAGACGGTTGCCGGCGCGTTGCCGCACGGCGACCAGCGCAAGCTCGAGATCGCGCTCCTGATTGCGCTCGAGCCGGACGTGTTTATGTTCGACGAGCCGACCGCGGGCATGTCGATGGATGAAGTGCCGAACGTGCTTGAGATCATCGGCGAGTTGAAGCGCGATGCTTCCAAAACAATCCTGCTGGTCGAGCACAAGCTGGACGTGGTGCGCTCGCTCGCCGGTCGCATCATCGTATTGCATAACGGCGCGCTCGTTGCGGACGGCGAGCCCGCGGAAGTGATGGCCTCAAGCATCGTGCGCGAAGCTTATCTCGGACAGGATTTCGAAGATGCCTGATCCGCTTCTGACGCTTGCAGGCGTGCACACGCATATCGGGCACTATCACATCCTGCAGGGTGTGGACTTCGAGATTGCGCGCGGCAGCTTTACCGTGCTGCTCGGCCGCAACGGCGCCGGCAAGACCACGACGTTGCGCACCATCATGGGTTTATGGCGAGCGTCGCGGGGAACGATCCGCTTCGCGGGCGAAGACGTGACGGCGCGACCGACGCCGGATATCGCGAGTGCCGGGATCGCTTATGTTCCCGAGAACATGAGCGTTTTCTCCGGCCTCACGGTGCGCGAAAATCTCGTTCTGGCTGCGCGCGCGGGAAAGATCGACGCTGCGCGGCTCGAATGGATCTTCTCGCTTTTTCCCGCTTTGCAGCGTTTTTTCGACTCTCCTGCCGGTACGCTTTCCGGTGGTCAGAAGCAGATGCTTGCGATTGCGCGCGCGCTAATCGAGCCGCGCGATCTGATCCTGGTGGACGAGCCGACCAAAGGTCTCGCGCCCGCGATCGTCGGCAACATGATCAAGGCATTTCGCGAAGCGAAGAACGCGGGCGCAACGGTTCTCCTGGTCGAACAGAATTTCAAGGCCGCGCGCATGCTCGGCGATACGGTGGTGGTGATGGATGACGGGCGCATCGTGCATCGCGGCGCCATGGCCGAGCTCGCTGCCGATGCGGCACTTCAGCAACGGCTGCTTGGCCTTCACATGGAACAACACGCATGACCGATCGCATTGCCGAGCGTGAAGAAACAGCGGTCGCGGCGCCCAGGATCGACTGGATTCCGATCCTTTTGACGGTTGGCGTTGCGCTCGTCGCGCTGCCGCTTATCGGTAGCTTCTCGACCTGGATGACCCTAACGGTGGCCGCACTCGCGATGGGGATGATCATCTTCATCATGGCGTCCGGCCTGACGCTGGTGTTCGGTCTGATGGACGTGATCAATTTCGGCCACGGCGTCTTCATCTCCGTCGGCGCCTATATGAGTCTGCTCGTGTTATGGCCGCTGACGGGCTGGGTGGAGTCGCCGTCGATCTGGCTCAACATCGCGGTGCTGGTGTTGTGCATTCTCGTGGCCATGGCGATTTCCGGCCTGTTCGGCCTTGCGTTCGAGCGCGTGATCATCCGCCCGGTGTATCGCCAGCACCTGAAGCAGATTCTCGTGACCATGGGCGGGCTCATCATCATCGAGCAGCTTTTGCATGTGTTCTTTGGCGGCAGCCCGATCACGATTGCCCTGCCGCAGAATTTCCGCGGCGGTCTCGCGATCGGGCCCGATATCATCGTCGAGCGCTATCGCCTGATTGCGGTGGTGGTCGGTGTCATCGTGTTCCTCGCCATGATGCTGGTGCTCAACCGCACGCGGATCGGGCTTTTGGTGCGGGCAGGGGTCGAGAACCCGGAGATGGTGGAGGCGCTCGGCTATCGTATCCGCCGGTTGTTCGTCGGCGTGTTCGTTGCGGGCTCCGCGCTCGCTGGCCTCGGCGGCGTGATGTGGGGCTTCTATCAGCAGACGCTGACCGTCGGCATGGGGCTACAGGTACTCGTGCTCATCTTCATCGTCGTCATCATCGGCGGCTTGGGTTCGATCGGCGGCTGCCTGATCGGTTCGCTGCTGGTCGCGCTGGTCGCGAATTACACGGCGTTTCTGGAACCGAAGGTCGCGCTCATCTCCAATATCGCGCTCATGCTGCTCGTGCTGATGTGGCGGCCGCAGGGGCTTTATCCCGTGGTGAAGGTCTGAGGCCGTCATGCTTTCCCGCGTCCTCTCCGGTGACTATCCGCGCTCGCCGATCCTGACCGCAGCGCTGCTCGTGATCCTGTTTGCGCTGGCGCTCGCCCCGTTCCTGTTTCCCGGCGCGCAACCGCTCAATGTCGCGGCGAAGATCTGCGTGTTCGTGCTGCTGGTGGCGTCTTACGACCTGTTGCTCGGCTATACCGGGATCGTGTCCTTCGCCCACACCATGTTTTTCGGGATCGGCGGATACGGGGCGGCGATCGTCTTGTCGCGGCTCGGCCCTTCGTGGAGCGCGCTTGCGCTCGGCATTATCGCGGCGATCGTGGTGGCGGGCACGCTGGCGCTACTCATCGGACTGTTCTCGCTCCGCGTGCGCGCGATCTTCTTCGCGATGATCACGCTTGCGGTGGCGACGGCCTTTCTCGTGCTCGCTTCCCAACTTTCGGGCTTCACCGGCGGCGAAGACGGGTTGAACTACAGCGTGCCGGAAATCCTGCGCCCGTCGTTCCGCCTGTTCGACGCGCCGCTGTTCGGCACCGTGGTGAACGGACGCATCATCACCTATTACATCGTGTTCTTCGCCGCACTTGCCGGGTTTCTGCTGTTGCTGCGGGTCGTGAACTCGCCGTTCGGCAGCGTGCTGCAGGCGATCCGGGAAAACGAATTCCGGGCCGAAGCGCTCGGCTATCCGGTGGTGGTCTATCGCTCGATTGCGAGCGTGGTTTCCGCGGTGATGGCCGCGCTCGCCGGTTTCCTGCTCGCGCTCTGGCTGCGCTATACCGGTCCCGACACCACGCTTTCCTTCGCGATCATGATCGACGTGCTCCTGATGGTCGTGATCGGCGGCATGGGCACCTTATACGGCGCGGTGATCGGTGCGACGCTCATGACGGTCGCGGAAAGTTATCTGCAGACGATCCTGGGGAGCCTCGGCAAGCTCGGTGCGGGCGCGGGGATTCCATTCGTATCGACGCTGCTTTCGGCGGACCGCTGGCTGCTCTGGCTCGGCATTCTCTTCATCCTGAGCGTCTACTTCTTCCCGACGGGTATTGTCGGCAAGCTGCGCACGCATTGGCTGAACAGGAAGAACAAAGCGCTTCAGAAGCGAAGCGGGTCGGCGTCGAATAAATAGGATCGCGGATTAGCGCGCTGCTTGTTTTTTTTTCGGATCGTGCGCCAGTTGCCGCAACGTAATGCTTGCGCCTTTCGCGCTTTTGATCGCATCGTGCGCTACGAGACCCGACTATTCTTTTCATTGGTGGAGAAACCAGCACGATGCATCCGCTCGATGCCGCGGTAAATCTTGAGACATCCGGAGATAAGCTCACCGGCGTTACGAGCGATGCCTACTGGAATTTCACCGGCCCATTCGGAGGTACGACGGCGGCGACGCTCTTGCAGGCGGCGATGCAGCATCCGCAGCGGCAGAATCTTCCAACCGCGATGACGATCAATTATTGCGCGCCGGTCGCGAAAGGGGCGTTCGATCTCCACGTCGCCGAGAAGCGCACCAATCGCTCGACCCAGCATTTCACCGTCGAGATGATGCAGGGCGCGGATACCATCATCACTGCCTCTCTCGTGTTCGCCGCGCGGCCGGAAGGATTCT
>CAUJKG010000196.1 GCA_963205465.1 Pseudomonadota bacterium
AGATCGTAACAGCCGGTCATCGCGTGACGGTGTACGAGCGCATGCCGAGCGCGGGCCGCAAGTTTCTGCTCGCCGGCCGCGGCGGCCTCAACCTCACGCATGGCGAGCCGCTTGATAAATTTCTCGGCCGCTATCGCGAGCGCGCGCAGGATCTGCGCCCCGTGATCGAGGCGTTCACGCCCTCGCAGTTGCGCGCGTGGAGCGCCGACCTCGGACAGAACACCTTCGAAGGTTCGAGCGGGCGCATCTTTCCCGAAGCCTTCAAGGCCTCGCCCTTGTTGCGGGCCTGGCTGAGGCGACTGAACGAGCGCGGGGTCGGCTTTGCTTTTCGTCATCGCTGGCTCGGCTGGGATCGGGACGGTTCGCTCCGTTTCGAAACGCCGGAGGGCGTCTCCGCTATCCACGTTGATGCAACCGTTTTAGCGCTGGGCGGTGCAAGCTGGCCACGTCTGGGCTCCGACGGCGGATGGGCGGAAATTCTCTCGCCAGCAGGCGTCGAACTCGCGCCGTTGCAGCCCGCGAACTGCGGCGTCGCAGTCGCCTGGTCCGAAGGCTTGCGCACGCGCTTTGCTGGCACGCCGCTGAAACGCATCGCGCTGTCGCTCGGCGACGAAACCGTTCGCGGCGAAGCCGTGATCTCGCGCTACGGGATCGAAGGCGGCGCGGTTTATGCGCTGTCAGCGTCGCTTCGGAAAGAAGTGCTGGCGAAAGGAAGTGCTGAACTCTTCGTCAATCTTCGTCCCGATCTTGCCGTCGAGCGACTGGGCAAACTTCTGGATGGTCCGCGCGGCAAGCAATCCTTTTCGAATTTCCTGCGCAAGGCGGCCCATCTGCCGCCGGTGGCGATTGCGCTGTTGCAGGAGTGGGCAGCAAACCACGGCGTAAAACTTTCCGCGCTGGACCCGGCCGCACTCGCAGCGCTGATCCTGCGTCTGCCGGTTACGCTTTCCGGTCTGGCTCCGATCGAAACCGCGATATCCAGCGCCGGCGGTATTCCTTTCGAAGCACTCGACGACAAGCTTATGCTGCGAAAGTTGCCGGGTACATTTGCCGCAGGAGAAATGCTGGACTGGGAAGCGCCCACCGGCGGTTATCTGCTGCAGGCGGCTTTCGCCACCGGATATGCTGCAGGCAGGGGCGTCGTGAATTGGCTCAAGGCGGGTGTATAAGAGATCATGAGCGCGAAGGAAAAAAAGTCTGAGCGACCGATCTTCATCCGTTTTGATCTCGAATCCGGCCCTCGCATCGGGCCTGGCAAGATCGTGCTTCTGGAAGCTATCGCCAGCACCGGCTCGATCTCCGCGGCAGCAAGGCAGATGGGCATGTCCTACCGCAAAGCCTGGCTGCTGATCGACGCCTTCAACAATACCTTCAGCGAGCCGGTGATTTCTACCGAAACCGGCGGCGACCATGGCGGCGGCGCAAAGCTGACCAAGACCGGAGAAGAAGTGCTGCGGCTGTTCCGGGATATGGAGTTGAAAGCGATTATCGCGACCGAGCCTTCGCGCCGGGCGTTCGAGAAGCTTGTGAAGCTCCCGCCCTCGCGGACGGCGCAAAAGAAATAATCTCTCACGCCGCCTGCCGGGGGAGGATCAGAACGTCGCCCGCGCTTTCGCGAACACGGTACGGCCCGGCTCCGGCAAACCGTCGGCGAGTTCGTAATTCTTGTCGAGCAGATTGCGCACGCCTGCGGTCAGTTCGAGGTTCTTCGTGACCTTGTAGCGTGCGGTCAGATTCACGAGCGTATAGGAGCCCGTCAGGCTGTACACGCCAACACCGGGCGGCAGGATCGGAGCCGGCTGCAGCGTGACGTCGGTCCAGCGCGCGCTTGCGAGTTCGACGCTTGGAATGATCTCGAGCTTTTCCGTAGGTGTATAGGACAGATACAGATAAGCCTTGTGTTGCGGCACGCCGGTCGGACGGAACGCGGTGTTCACAACGTCAGTGATTTCCCGGCGAATGAAGGTGTAGTTCGCACCGGCCGTCAGCTGCGAATGCAGGCGGGTTACGCCCGAGATTTCAAAGCCGTAGAAGTGGCCGTTGCCGACGTTCTGGAACTGGGTGGTGCCGGGAACGACGGTGACCGTCTGAATGAAGTCGGTCACGTCGCTGTAGCACACCGCCGTTTCGATCCTCGTGTCGGGGTTGGGGCGATACTTCCAGCCGAGTTCGTAGTTGATCGAGCGCTCCGGTCCGAGATCTGGATTTGGCAGCGCGGTGCCGAAGCGGGTGCTGAAGCGCTCGAACAAAGTCGGGAAGCGCGAGCGTGAGGAAACGCTGGCGTGGAATTGGCCTTGCGGCGAATAGCGCCAGACCAGCATCGACTGCCAGTTGAACGCGTTGCTGCCCCCGAGCGGATAGTTGAAAATCGTCATGGTGCCGCTGTTGTATTCTTCGGCGAGCAGCAGCTTGTTTTCGTCGTAGCTGATCCCGGCAATCCAGTCGATGTCCTGCGTGACGCGGAAGGTGTTCTCGGCCGCGATCGACCAGGTGCGTTCCTTCTGCGTTTGCGTCGGTTCGATGTTGCGCAGCGTGGGATGCGTGGGGCGGTTGTCGTTATATTCCTTGTGGGTGTCGTAGCGGATATGGAAGGCCGCCTTCAGCAAATTGCGCGGTGTGATCTGCGTGCCCGCCTCGATGCTCGCGCCATAAGCGTTGTCGTTGTAGTAGCTGTCGAAGCGCCCGTTGTTGCTCTGGGTCGTATAGCTGATGTTGTCGTAAGCCGAGAGCAGGTTGTCGAACGTGTTGTAATAGAATTTGGTCTTTATATAGGACGCGTCGCCGATCTTGGTGTTCGACAGAAAACTGAAAGTCGAGACGTCCCATTGCGGCCAGCGCCAGAAGCCATTCGCAGGCACCGGCGGATTGGTCCGTACATGCAGCGGGCCGCCCTTGAAGCCCTCCTGCCGGACATAATTGAAGACATATTCGTCGGTGTCGTTCGGCGTGAAGCCGGCCTTGAGATTCAGGCGCCAGTCGCCGGAATCGGAGTTGATGCGCCGGCCACCATCCTCGAGGCTCGTCGGCGTCGGCGAATATTTGCGCGAGAGCGTCCAGAAGTCCTGGTCGTTGCTGGTGAAGCTTGCCTGCAGGTAATAGCGCTCCTGCAACGTGCCGACGCGGCCGTAAGTCTGCCAGCCCTGGAAGCTGCCGCGGTTATCGATCGTGAATCCGGCGATCGCTTCCGCTTCGAAAGGCTTTACCGGCTTGCGGGTGACGAGGTTGATCCAGCCACCCAGGCCACCCGGTCCGTTCAGCACCGAGGCATAGCCCTTCTCGACCTGAATTTCGGAAAGATCGGAAGTCGGGAAGCGGTTGAAATCGAGCCGGTTGTCGGCGGGGAGATAGATGCGCACGCCGTCGATGGTCAGCGGCACCTGCCAGCGGCCGAAGCCGCGCACGAAGATGTCGCGCTCGTTGCGGCGGCCGTTGCTGTCCATGGTGGCGCTGACGCCGGGAAGGTTGGCAAGGGCGGAGTCGAGCGTGGTGGCGTTTTGGACGTAGATCTGTTCGTTGGAGATGGAAACGCCGGTAGGCGAGACGCTGCTGTTCCCCAGATTGTCGTTCTGTCCCGACGTCACCGTGATGGTGCCGAGGTCGAAGACATTGCTTTGTGCCGCTGCCGGCTGCGCGATGGTCACCGCAGTCGTCGACAACAGAAAAGCAAGTACCGTTCTGCGCATAGAAAGCCCCCGATTGCAGGTATTCCTGCTTTTGAAAATTTCGTGCGCGGTTTTCCCGCGTGCCGGCGTCCAGCCCGAATGCCGGCATCAACGTAGTATAAATATGTATATAACGAATCCAATCTCATACCGCTGCGCGTCTCGCGCATTTGGTCGCAGTGCTTGAGCGGTACTAAGTAGAAAAACGGAAATAGCCCGGAGCCGCTGACGACACGCGCCAAGCGATACTCCGGGCAAGTGCTCGAACAGGAGGAAGCCGGTCCTCTGTCGAGGTGTTCGTTATGTATAGCAAGATATAACGAAGATGCAAGCGCTTTCAGAAATAGGCAGCGCCGGTCAGGGCAGAGCAGCTATTCCGCCGGTGCTGCGCGGGTCGCTGCGATGGCAGCCACAGGCATTGGGTCTTCCTGCGCGGCGGCATTCGGCAATTTCCCGGGCAGGAGATGCGCGATCGCATTCGCGTAATAGCGCAGGATATGCAGATCGTCGGGATTGGCTGAGAATATACCGTCGCGTTCGGTGACGATGCGGCGAAGCTTCAGCATCCGCAAACCCACTTCGATGGCGTAGTCGCGGTCCGAGCGCGGGATGTGCACATAGGCCCCCGAGTGTTCCAGCGTCTCAATGATTTTCGAGACGCGACCTTTGATGTCGAACAGCGAGAGCGCCGCCGGCTGCGCATCGAGCATCGCGGTTGCGACCAGAGACACCGGAAGCGCCGGCACCACCTTGCCGACTGCATCCATCAATTTCGCGCCGAGGATTTCGACCTCGGCAAAGCGTTCTTTTTCCGGCAGATCGCGAAAGTCGATTTTTCGCTCCCTCACATATTGCTTAAGCGAGAACGGTTCGCCGAAACTCACGCAGGTATAGCCGAAGCGATGCCAGTGGCCGCGCAGCGCGAGCCCGATCTGCCGGAAGAAGTGCCTGAGAAATGTGAACAGCTTGAACCCGAATACCGGCTTCTTGCCGGGCTCGGCGCTTGCTGCACTTGTGAGCATGCGGTCTTCGAGCACGCGATCGTAATTCACGCCGACCGGAACGAACACCACGTCCTTCGGTCCCTTCGGATCGAACGCCGCAACCATGTAGCTCAGGAGTCCGAACTTCGGCGGGCGCAGCGTGCCGTCGCGCGACAGTCCGCCTTCGGGAAAGATCGCCTGCACCACGCCCGATGCGGTGGCCATGTGCACGTAGCGCGAAAGCACCTTGCGATAGAGCGCGTCCCGCGAGTCGCGGCGGATGAAATAGGCGCCCATCGAGCGGATCAGATTGCGCAAGCCCCAGACTTGCGCCCATTCGCCGACCGCGTAGGACAGTGCTGAAGACTGCGCCGCGACATAGGTCACGAGCACATAATCCATGTTGGAGCGATGGTTGATGACGAAGACCACCGATGAATCCGGATCGACCTTGGAGAAGGAATCCTCGTTGCGGATGCCGATCCGCACGCGATAGAGCATCTCCGAAATACGCTTTGCGAGCCGGGTCCCGATGCGGAAATAGGCATAAGCCGAAAACGAAGGGACGATCTCGCCGGCGTAGCGCTTCACTTTCTCCATCAGCACTTCGCGGGGGATTTTATGCTCGCGGGCATAGTCGTCGACGGCGTGCAGCACTTCCGGGTCGTAGACCAGCCGGTCCATGAGCACCTGCCGCTTGGTCAGCTTGAAGGGCTTGATCTGGAGCCGGAGCCGTGAGTTCAATTCGCCGATGGCCTTGTTGGCCCGCCGCCGCAGCGCCCAGCGCACGCTCGGCAAAAGCAGCCGGTCCAGAAAAGCCAGTGCCGCGAGCAACCCGGCGATGACGACGAGCCAGAGTGGCAGCGTGACTTCCGACCACATGATTCCGCCCAATATTCCCTGCAAGACGGCGGCTCAATCATCCGCTATCTAGACGTTTCCTATCGCTGAAGCCTTCGCGGTTCTTTTGCTCGTGACCGGATAAGCCCCCGCACTATGCAATACAAAGCCAAGCCCCCGCGCAACTGGGCCCGGACGCTGAAAGGCTATGCTTTCGGCTGGTCCTGGTTCGACCCGGTCAGTTCCTGGGCGTTGCGGCGCTTGTTCGTGCCGTCGTCGCTGCTCTGGGGCGCGGCCGAACAGGCGGGGACTTCGCTCGATCGCTTTTACGATGTCGCGGGTCTGGCCCCCGGTAGCGTGAACGAGAAAAAACTCGCCGATGCGCTGGCGCAGGCCGCGCAGGCACGCGCGCTGGCCGAAAACACGGAAGCAGAATGGCAGGACGCCTTCTTCGGCGCGAGGAAGCGCGACGCGCAAACGCGGCGGAAAATCGAGTCCTCCCGCTATGCCGCGAGCCATGATTACAACCTGACGCGGCGGCATTTCGGTTTCATGCTGCGCAAGCATTCGCCCCGCATCCGGTCGCTTACGCAAAGTCCCGAAGAGGTCGCAGCGATCTATGGCGGACGGTTCGAGCGGCTTCTGCTCGACGAGATCGAAACCAGGAATACGCCGATCGAGGTTTCCGAGAAGATCGAACGCGCCGCGGGGATCGACTACTGGCTGCGCTTCCGCAGTCCCTCGGCCTTGCTCGGCGATATTGTTTATGCGCGCGTGCTGGAGCCGCACGGCGTCGAGAACCCGCCGACCATTATTTTCGGTCATGGCATCTGCATCGAATACGATCACTGGCGCGGGTTGATCGATGAAGCGCGCACCTTGCGCGCGGAAGGCTTTCGCGTCATTCGTCCGGTCGCGCCGTGGCACGGCCGCCGCCGCCCCAAGGGTAATTTCGGCGGGCAGCCGATCATGGCGCGAATTCCCGGCGGCCTGTTCGACGCCTTTACCGGAGCCGCGCAGGAATGGGCGATCCTCGCGAACTGGGCGCGTGAAAATTTCGACACCCCGCTTGCGTTCGGCGGCACCAGCCTCGGCGCGCTGATCGCGCAATATGCTGCCGAGAAGATCGGCGCGAAGAATGAGCGCCTGCGTCCCGAAGGGTTGTTCCTCATCACGCATTCCGGGCGCATGACCGACGCCACCTTTCACGGCGACATGGCCAATCTGCTCGGCGTCGATCTGCATGCGCAGGAGCAGGGCTGGAATCGCGAGCGGATCGAGCAGGGGCTGGGCTTGCTCGATCCCGCGCGGCTTCCCGCGGTGAAGCCGGAGCGCATCGTGACCGTGCTCGGCAAGCGCGATCGCGTGACGCCGTTTGCGAGTGGTCTCAGTCTCATCGACTCCTGGGGCGTACCGGATGAAAACCGCTTCGTCTGGGACCGCGGACATTTTTCGATGCCGCTCACCATGATCCGCAACCCCGCGCCGGTGGCGCGGTTTCGCGAAGTGATGATGAAGTAATCCTCGTCAGGATGAGGCCGTTTCCTGTCATTCCGGACGCGCATTTTTTGCGCGATCCGGAATTCAGGGAGACACGGCAAGGCCTGTGCGAGCCGCTTCTGGATCCGGGTTCGGCGCTTTGCGCCGCCGGGAATGACAACAATGACTTTTGCTGCATCCAACAAACCTTGACTTTCTTCTATTATAGGACTATATTCCTTCTTATCCTGCTCCTCTCCGAGGGGCGTTTCTAGGGCGCTAGCAAGCGTGGGGCGGGAATGCGGTTGGCCGCAGCCTGGGTACTTACGCAGTGCCTGATGTTGCGGCGGCTGAAGTCGTCTGGTTCCGGCGAGCCGTACCGCTCGTCACA
>CAUJKG010000197.1 GCA_963205465.1 Pseudomonadota bacterium
AGCGCCGCGGCGATGGTGGTCTTCCCCGCCCCCGACGGCGAGGACAGCACGAACATCAGGCCGCGGCGGGCGATTTTCTCGCGCCGCCGGCCGTTCTTCGGAAGGGTCTTCTGTTTCTTACTCAATGTTCTGTACCTGCTCGCGCAATTGATCGACCGCGGTTTTCAGTTCCAGGCCGATCCCCGTCAGCGAAACGTCGTTCGACTTCGAACAGAGCGTATTCGCTTCACGGTTGAATTCCTGAGCCAGAAAATCGAGCTTGCGGCCGACCGAACCGCCGTTCTTCAGGAGCGCGCGCGCCGCACCGATATGCGCATGCAGCCGGTCCAGCTCTTCGCGCACGTCCGCTTTCGCCGCGAGCAGTGCCGCTTCCTGATGCAGCCGCTCCTGATCGAGCGTCGAACTTGCGGCAAGCAATTCCTTCACCTGTTCGGCGAGACGTGCGCGGATCGCTTCCAGCGAACGCGACGGCGAGGCTTCGGCAGCCTTGGTCAGTTTCTCTATTTCGGATACGCGGTCGGAAAGCACGCCGCCAATCACGTCGCCTTCTCTTCCGCGCATGGCGACGAGATCGGCAAGGGCCGCGTCAAAACCTTTCAGGAGCGCGCTATTCGCCGCATCGCGCTCCGCTTCGCTCTCCTCGGTCTCGACGATCTCCATCACCCCTTTGATGCCGAGAATGCCGTCGAGCGTCGGCGGCTGCGCCTCGATCCGCTTGGCAAGCTCGCGCGCGGTCGCAATCACCGCCGTAAGCACTTCCTCGTTTACGCGCACCTGAGGTGCTGCACCTTCGCGCTGGATGGAGAGATTGATCGTGACATTGCCGCGCGTAATCCGCTTTGCGACCGCCGCACGCAGAAGCGGCTCGAGCACCTCGCGGCCGGGCGGAAGGCGGAAGCGCAGATCGAGTCCCTTGGAATTGACGGACTTCAGCTCCCAAGCCCAGCGCAATTCGCCATGCACGCCGGAGGTACGGGCAAAGCCGGTCATGCTGGCAAGGGTCATGAGAAAACAGGTCCGCGATTCTATTGGTTCGAAAGCCGCGCGACCTTACCGAGCGGTTGAAGCCAAGCCAAGCGCAGGACGACGCTACTGCTTCGTCTTGGTGTCCGACTTCTTCTTCTGCGGCGCGGATTTAGGCTCGTCTTTCTTTTTCACGTCGCCGCCCTGAAACGTCGGCGCCGTTTGCGGCTGCGGCGCCGCTTTCGGAGCCGGTGCAGGCTGCGCCACGTTCTGCTTCTGGTAATCGCGCCATCGCGCGACATTCTTCAGATGCTGCTCGTAGGTCTCCGCGAAGACGTGGCCGCCACTGCCGTCGGCAACGAAATAGAGCTCGTTCGTGCGCGCCGGATTGGCGACGGCTTCCAGCGAGGCGCGACCAGGATTGGCGATCGGCCCCGGCGGCAGGCCGTTGATCGTGTACGTATTATAAGGTGTCGGCTGCTCGACATCCGCGCGGGTGAGCGAACGGCCGAGCGAACCCTTCCCGCCGACCAGTCCGTAAATGATGGTCGGATCGGACTGCAGCCGCATCTTCTTGTTGAGCCGGTTGACGAAAACGCCCGCGACCCGCGTGCGCTCGGCCGCAATCGCGGTCTCCTTCTCCACGATCGAGGCGAGCGTGATGAATTCGTTGATATCCTTGATCGGAAGATCCGGCGCACGCTTGGCCCAGATCTGCTCCACCAGTTGCTTGTGCGCGGCGGCCATGCGCTGGATCAACTGCTCGCGCGAGGTGCCGCGCGTCACGCGATAGGTTTCCGGCAGCAGCGATCCCTCCGGCGGAATGCGCTGGACGGGGCCGGCGAGCACCTCCGCTTCGTTGAGCCGCTGAAGAATCTGTTGCGTGGTCAGGCCCTCGGCTATCGTCACCGAATGCTGGATCGACTTGCCCGAGATGATGGTCTCGAGCACATCGTCCATGCTCGCGCCCTTCTGGAACACGTATTCTCCGGCCTTCAGTTTATCATGCGCGCCGAGCACATAAGCGCCGATGACGAACAGCGTGGGATTGTCGATGACGCCTTCGCGCTTCAGGAGATCGGCCATATCGCGAAGGCCGGTGCGCTGCGGGATGTTGAGGGTCAGATCGCTTTCCAGCGGACCGACCGCCCCGAAGCGCTCGCTTGCGTAATAGACCGCTCCGCCGACCGTCACGGCCAGCAAGAGCAGGATCGTGAAGATCGCATTGCCAACGATGACGAAGGGATGGCGCGCGCGGCTGGAGGCGCGGCGCTTCTGCTTCTCACTCACCGGCGGATGCTCTTGATAGTGGGGGCTATCTTCATGCGGATCGTTTTCGCGGCCGGCCATTCGCGTTCCGTCTTGTTTGACTTCAGAACAGCCCGCCCCCGGACTGCGTGCACGAAGCTAAGGCTAAATGTGGCCAAAGCAGGAAGACGCCGGTTTCCTAATTGACGCGGCGGAAAATCAGCGACGCATTGGTGCCGCCAAACCCGAAAGAATTGGAAAGCACGGTGTTGATTTCACGTTTGCGCGGCGTATGGGGCACGAGATCGATCGGCGTTTCCACCGACGGATTGTCGAGATTGAGCGTCGCCGGCGCCACCTGATCGCGGACCGCAAGCAGCGAGAAAATCGCCTCGACCGCGCCGGCCGCGCCGAGCAGATGCCCGATCGACGACTTGGTCGAGGACATCGAAATTTTGGAAGCGGCGTCGCCGACCAGCCGCTGCACCGCGCCAAGCTCGATGGTGTCGGCCATGGTCGAAGTGCCGTGCGCGTTGATGTAATCGAGGTCGGCCGCCGTCACGCCCGCACGCTTCAGCGCCATGGTCATGCAGCGGAACGCGCCGTCGCCATCTTCCGACGGCGCGGTGATGTGATAAGCGTCGCCGGTCAAACCGTAGCCGACGAGTTCGCCATAGATTTTCGCGCCGCGCGCTTTCGCATGCTCGTATTCCTCGAGCACCACAACGCCCGCACCCTCGCCCATCACGAAGCCGTCGCGATCCTTGTCGTAGGGGCGCGACGCCTTCTCGGGCGTTTCGTTATAGGCGCTGGAAAGCGCGTGCATCGAGGAGAAGCCCGCGATCGAAAGGCGCGTCAGCGGCGACTCCGCACCGCCCGCGACCATCACATCGGCATCCCCAAGCGCAATCAAGCGGCCGGCATCGCCGATCGCATGCGCACCGGTCGAACAAGCGGTCACCACCGAGTGGTTCGGCCCTTTCAGACCATGCTGAATCGAAACATAGCCGGACACGAGATTGATGAGGCGGCCCGGAATGAAGAACGGCGAAATGCGCCGCGGGCCTCTCTCTTTCAGGATGATCGCGTTCTCGGCGATGCCGTGAATACCGCCGATGCCTGAACCGATCAGGGTGCCCGTGCGCTCCTGGTCTTCCTTCGACTCCGGCTTCCATCCGGCGTCGGCTAGCGCCTGGGTCGCGGCCGCGACGCCATAGATAATAAAGTCATCGACCTTCCGGCTTTCCTTCGGCTCCATCCACTGATCGGAGTTGAAGGAGCCGTCGGCGCCGTCGCCCTTCGGGATAAAATGTCCGATCTGGCAGCGCAGGTCGGAAACATCGAAGGTGTCGATCTTCTTCGCGCCGCTCTTGCCTGCGAGGAGACGCTGCCACGACACCTCGACGCCGCAGCCGAGCGGCGATACCATCCCCAGCCCGGTGACGACGACGCGACGCATTATACTTTGAATCCCGTTGCGCGCGGACCGGCTATTAGCGGTCCGCGCAAGCCAGTCAGATTAGGACTTGGCGTTCTTCTCGAGGAACTTCACGGCGTCGCCGACGGTCAGGATCGTCTCCGCTGCATCGTCCGGAATCTCGCAGCCGAATTCTTCTTCGAAGGCCATGACCAGCTCGACGGTATCGAGAGAGTCCGCGCCCAGATCGTCGATGAAGCTCGCCTTGTCGTTCACCTTCTCGGGTTCGACACCGAGATGTTCGACAACGATCTTTTTAACCCGTTCGGCAATGTCGGCCATTGATACACCCTTGGTCGCCCGCAAGCTTGTTCGAATTGTTGCCGCGAGAATTGCCCCCCGCAGCGGGTTCGGCCTTTCTTTGTCCGATTGCGACGGCATGCGCCAGCGAAAAATGCGGGAACTCCCGTCACCTTCCGGTTGCGGCCTGCCACGATCGAACCAGAGGCCAAAGCGGTCGTAACATAACCGTCTGCCGTGTCAAAGCGGGCTATCCCGCTGTAAACAGGGGAAAAACGGGAGCTTCCGGCCGGCTTTCGCGCTAGCCCCCGCCCTCAGAGCATCGCCATGCCGCCGTTGATGTGAATCGTGGCGCCGCTGACGTAACCGGCCTCGTTGGAAGCCAGATAAACCGCCGCCGCGGCAATGTCGTCGGGCGTGCCGAGACGCCGCGCCGGGACCGAATCGAGGATCGCCTTCTTCTGTGCGTCGTTCAGGGCGTCGGTCATCGGAGTTGCGATAAAGCCCGGAGCAATGCAGTTCGCGGTCACGTTGCGGCTCGCGAGTTCAGCGGCGAGCGACTTGGTCATGCCGACCATGCCGGCCTTGGCGGCAGCGTAATTGCCCTGCCCGGCATTGCTGGTGAAGCCGACCACCGACGTAATGCCGATGATCCGGCCGAAACGCTGGCGCATCATGCCCATGCCCGCGGCGCGGGCAAGCCGGAACGAAGCCGTGAGGTTCACCGCGATCACCTGGTCCCAGTCCTCGTCCTTCAGGCGGACGAAGATGTTGTCCTTGGTGATGCCGGCGTTGTTCACGAGGATATCGAGCCGCTGCATCTTTTCGACCGCGGCGGGAACGAGCACTTCGACCGCGTCCTTGTCGGCGAGATTACAGGGCAACACGTGGACACGATCCTTGAATTCATTCGCGATCGCGTCGAGCGCGTCCTTGCGAGTGCCGGAAATCGCAACGGTCGCGCCCTGCTTGTGCAGTGCTTTCGCGATCGCCGTACCGATGCCACTGGATGCGCCGGTTACCAGCGCGTTCTTTCCGGTCAGATCAAACATTCCGCTCTCCAATTCATTCCCCGGACTCGTGTCCGAAACTTAGCAGGTAACCGTCAGGATCCTTGATCGCGAATTCGACCATGCCATAGGGCATTTTTTCAGGACCCCATTCGGCTTTCACTTTGCCACTGATATTATTCCAGAGCTCGAACGCATCCTGCACGTAGATATACTGCACGGCTGTCGCGTGCGGCGCGCCGAAATGTTCGTTCTTCATGAACATGATCGAAACGCCTTCGCGCTCCAGCCGGCACCAGTTGTCTTGCCAGCAGCTCGTGCATTTGAAGCCGAGCACGGACTCATACCACGCAATCGTGCGCTCCAGATCGGAGCTTTGCAGCATCGGCGAGAGCGCACGAAAGCGGTTGCTCATCCGGCTTTGGCCGCTTTGTACGCCGCGACGTCATCCGGCGTCCCGACCGGCTGACCCGAAACTTCCTTGGCGATGCGCTTCAGGAGCCCGGTCAGCACCTTGCCGGACCCGGCTTCGACGATTCTCGTGACCCCATTCGCCGCCAGATACTGCACGCACTCTCTCCAGCGAACCGTGCCGGTAACCTGGCGAACCAGAAGATCGACGATTTCTTTCGGATCGGAAACCGCACTCGCGGTGACGTTCGCGACCACCGGCACCTTCGGCGCGTTCACCTGCACCTTCGAGAGTGCTTCGCGCATCGCATCCGCGGCGGGCTGCATGAGCGCGCAATGAAACGGCGCGGAGACGGGCAGCATCATCGCGCGGATGCTTTTTCCCTTCGCGATCTCGGCGGCGCGCTCAACCGCAGCCTTATTCCCCGAGACGACCACCTGCCCGCCGCCGTTGTCGTTCGCGACGTCGCAGACTTCGCCCTGCGCGGCTTCCGCCGCGAGCGCCTTCGCGGCCTCGAGTTCGACGCCGAGGAGCGCCGCCATCGCGCCGGTGCCGACCGGCACTGCCTTCTGCATGGCCTGCCCGCGAATCTTCAGGAGCTTCGCTGCATCGCTGATCGAAAAGGTGCCGGCCGCGGCCAGCGCGGAATATTCTCCGAGCGAGTGGCCGGCAACGAACTTCACGTCGCGCGCGAGATCGAGTCCCGCTTCCGCCTCCAGCACCTTCACCACCGCGACCGAAACCGCCATCAGCGCAGGCTGGGCATTCTCGGTGAGGGTCAGCGTCTCCTGCGGGCCTTCCCACATGATTTGCGAGAGTTTCTGGGAAAGCGCCGAATCCACCTCGTCGAACACCGCCTTTGCCGCCGGAAACTGCTCGGCGAGCGCCTTGCCCATGCCGACCGCCTGGCTCCCCTGCCCGGGAAAGGTGAATGCGACTGTCATGAAATCCCCTGAAAATGCTTATTTTCGGGGCCGTTGGACACGGGGCCGAAGGCCAAGTCAAGCTCCCGCCTTCCGCCTTGCCTTCGGCGCAAAAACCCCTATAAACCGCGCCTTCTGCCGGTCCAGGCCGGGAGCTGAACGCGGGGTGGCGCAAGTCACAGGGCCAGTCGGTCCGTCCCTCGGTGTTCCCGCCTCTGAGATGTTTCGAGCCTTCACGAAGGCTCGGAGGGCTCGGCGCCAGACCGGCGCTAACAGATGGAAGGCTTACCCATGCCGCTTTACGAGCATGTCTTTCTCGCGCGTCAGGACGTGACCGCGCAGCAAGTCGAAGAAATGATCGCCCAGTACAAGGGCGTGATCGAGGCCGGCAACGGCTCCGTTCCCAAGCAGGAATACTGGGGCGTCAAATCGCTCACCTATCGCATCCGCAAGAACCGCAAGGCGCATATGGCGCTCCTGAACATCGACGCACCGGCCGCCGCCGTGCAGGAGATGGAGCGGCAGATGCGGATTTCCGAAGACGTGATCCGTTTCATGACCGTGAAGGTCGAAGCGCTTGAGGAAGGCCCGTCTGCCATGATGCAGAAGCGCGACCGTGACGAGCGCCGCGGCGACCGCCGCCGCGACCGTGACGGCGAAGAGGGCGGCAATTTCGGCGACGACAACGCGCCGGCTTCCGACAACGCGAACGAGGAGTCGAACTAATGGCCATGGGTGCTCAGGGCGGCGCGCGCCGTCCGTTCTTCCGCCGCCGCAAGACCTGCCCGTTCTCGGGCGAGAATGCGCCGAAGATCGATTACAAGGATACGAAGCTCCTGCAGCGCTATATCTCCGAGCGCGGCAAGATCGTTCCCGCCCGCATCAGCGCGGTTTCCACGCTGAAGCAGCGCGAACTCGCGGCCGCGATCAAGCGCGCGCGCTTCCTCGGTCTGCTTCCCTACGTTCTGAAGTAAATATCCCACTGCGCCGCGCGGGGTAACGCCCGCGCGGCGATGGTTGGGGCGGAATTCTTCCGCCTCTAACCGCCGGAAAGGGCGGGACAGCTGAAGATGGCACAGGTCATTCTCATTGGATTGGGCGCAGGCGCGGCTTCCGCGCTCCTGTTCGCGTCCATCGTGTCGGGCTCGCCGCTCGCAATCCTCTTGTTCTATCTCTCCGCCCTGCCCTTGATGCTGGCCGCGATTGCCTGGTCGCATATGGCTGGCCTCATTGCGGTCGCCGTCGGTGCGCTGTCGCTTGCCGCCGCGCTCAATTACTGGATCGCCTTCGTCTATCTCGCATCGGTCGCCGTGCCGGCCTATGTGCTCGCCTATATGTCGATGCTCGGCCGCGAAGTTGCGCCGGCGACGGCAGGTGCCGCCCCGCAGATGGAATGGTATCCGGTCGGCCGCCTCGTGCTCTGGGCCGCGCTTATCGCTTTCGCGCTGGTCGCGATCGTGGTCCTGCAATTCGGCACAAGCTTCGAAGCCTATCAGTCCGCAATCCGCGGAACCTTCGAGCGCGTGCTGAAGCTGCAGGCACGCATTGCCGAAGACCAGCCGCTGAAGCTCCCCGGCGTGCAGAACCCGGAAGCGTTCCTGAATACGCTGGTCGCGATCATGCCGCCGGCGGCAGCCGTGCTTTCGATGCTGACGAGCCTGATCAACCTTTGGCTTGCGGGCCGGGTCGCGCGCGTATCCGGCCGCCTGCGCCGGCCCTGGCCCGATCTCACCGGCCTGTCGCTGCCGATGCTGGCCGCGGTCATCCTCGGCGCGGCGCTCGCCATTTCCTTCATGCGCGGCATGCCGGGCTTTATCGCGGCGATCGCTGTTGCCGTACTCCTCATCGCCTATTCGATCGTCGGATTCTCGGTGCTGCACGCGATCACGCGCAACGCCCGGGCGCGCACCTGGATTCTCGCAGGCACGTGGATCGCCGTTCTCCTGCTCGGCTGGCCGCTTCTGTTCATCGCGATGTTCGGACTGGCCGACAGCATTTTCAACCTGCGCGACCGCTTCGGTGCGCAGCAACCTCCCATCCCACCCATGAAACGAAATTCTTGATCAAAGGAGTCATGTAAATGGACGTTATCCTACTCGAGCGCGTCGCCAAGCTCGGCCAGATCGGCGACACCGTAAAAGTGAAAGACGGCTTCGCCCGCAACTTCCTCTTGCCGAACGGCAAGGCGCTGCGCGCGACCGAAGCGAACAAGAAGAAGTTCGAGGGCATGAAGGCGCAAATCGAAGCGCAGAACCTCGAGCGCAAGAACGAGGCGGAAGCCGTTGCGAAGAAGCTCGACGGCAAGAGCGTCGTGCTCGTCCGTCAGGCCGGCGAAACCGGCCAGCTCTACGGCTCGGTTTCGACCCGCGACATCGCGGACGCCCTCACCAAGGACGGCTTCACCGTCGAGCGCCGCCAGATCGTGCTGAACGCGCCGATCAAGCTCATCGGCCTGCATGCGCTGCCGGTCTCGCTGCATCCGGAAGTCGAGGTGAAGATCACCGTCAACGTCGCCCGCACGGACGACGAGGAAGAGCGTGCGGAAGCACGCGTCGAAGCGGAGAAGTTCTTCGAGGAGACCCCGGGCGACCTCAACCCCGAGGACGCCGCGGCTGCAGAAGAAGCAGCAAAGGCATAACCGCAGCGCATAGATTGCAAAAACCCCGGAACGGCAAAGCCTTTCCGGGGTTTTTCATTTTGGGCCCACCCACCCTCAGGGATTCCCCTGGGATTGCCCGGCGCGCGGCTTTGCGCTTCAATTTTCCGACCGCGAAACAGGCGGCATGGAACGGGTGCCGGTCGCGGGACGACGAGGCGTGCCATGTTCGAACGCATTGTACGGGGCATCTTCTCTTCGATCGTGAAACAGGGATCGCTGGAAATCGCGATCGCCGACAGAGCCCCTTTGTCGGTCGGCGACGGCAGCGGCGAGCCCATCCGCATCCGCTTCAAGAGCCGCCTTGCCCTCGCCCGTTCGCTGATCAATCCGGAATTGCGTTTCGGCGAAGCCTTCATGAACGGCGGCTTCGTGATCGAACGCGGCGATATCGCTTCGCTCCTCGATCTGATCCTGCGGCAGACCGGTGCCGCGGCGCCGACGCCGACGGCATGGCTCTTCGACGCCGCGCGCTATCTCACGCGGCGTCTCGAACAATTCAATCCGCCCTGGCGTGCGCGGCGGAACGTGCATCATCATTACGACCTCGACGGACGGCTCTACTCGCTCTTCCTCGATGCGGACCGGCAATATTCCTGCGCCTATTTCGAAACGCCGGACCAGAGCCTCGACGACGCGCAGCTCGCAAAGAAGCGGCATCTCGCGGCGAAGTTGCTGTACGATAAAGCGGACCTTGCGACCCTCGACATCGGCTG
>CAUJKG010000198.1 GCA_963205465.1 Pseudomonadota bacterium
GGCCATGTGCTGATCGAAGGCCGCCGCCGCAAGGCGAAATACGGCGTCGTCACCATGTGCGTCGGCGGCGGCATGGGCGCGGCCGGCCTGTTCGAAATCCAGTAAGGCGGGAGGTTCGCAATGGATCTGAATTTCACCAAAGAAGAAATCGCCTTCCGCGACGAGGTGCGCGACTTCTTCGCGAAGAACGTTCCGGCCGAAACGCGCCGGAAGCTGATCGAGGGCCGCAAGCTCGAGAAAGCCGACATCGTCGACTGGCAGCGCATCCTCAACAAGAAAGGCTGGGCGGTCTACCAGTGGCCGAAGGAATATGGCGGCACCGGTTGGAGCGCCACGCAGAAATACATCTTCCTGGAAGAATTGCAGCGCGCGCCCGCGCCCGATCCGCTTCCCTTCGGTGTCAGCATGGTCGGCCCGGTGATCTATGCGTTCGGCAACGAGCAGCAGAAGAAACACTTCCTGCCGCGCATCGCCAATCTCGACGACTGGTGGTGCCAGGGCTTCTCGGAGCCGGGTGCGGGCTCTGACCTCGCCGGCCTTTCCACCAAAGCCGTGCGCGAAGGCGATCACTGGATCATCAACGGCCAGAAGACCTGGACTACGCTCGCGCAATATGCCGACTGGATCTTCGTGCTCGCGCGCACCGACACCAAGGCGAAGAAGCAGGAAGGCATTTCCTTCATTCTTTGCGACATGAAGACGCCGGGCATCACCGTACGGCCGATCCAGTTGATCGACGGCGGCAAGGAAGTGAACGAAGTCTTCTTCGATAACGTGAAGGTGCCTTACGAAAATCTCGTCGGCCAGGAGAACCGCGGCTGGGACTACGCGAAGTTCCTGCTCGGCAACGAGCGCACCGGAATCGCCCGCGTCGGCATCTCCAAGGAGCGCATCCGCCGCCTGAAAGAACTTGCCAAGGTCGAGGTTTCCGGCGGCAAACCGATGATCGAGGACCCGCGCTTCCGCGCCAAGATTTCGCAGGTCGAGATCGAACTGAAAGCGCTGGAAATGACCCAGATGCGCGTCGTCGCCGCCGAAGGCACGCGGCGCGACAACAAGCCGGACCCGGCCTCCTCGATCCTCAAGATCAAGGGCTCGGAGATTCAGCAGAACATCACCGACCTGCTGATGGAAGTGGTTGGCCCCTTCGCGCTGCCCTTTGCGGACGAAGACGCGGCCGGTTCGAACGCGATTCCGGACGGGCCCGATTATGCCGCACCGCTTGCGCCCGCTTATTTCAATTACCGCAAGGTATCGATCTATGGCGGCTCGAACGAAATTCAGAAGAACATCATCGCGAAAGCGATCCTCGGCCTGTGACGGCCGGGACTCTAGATAAGAGAAAGACTAGGCAAATGGATTTCGAATTTTCCGAAGAGCAGCAACTCCTGAAAGACAGCATCGAGGGCCTGCTCGGCGACAAATACGATTTTGAGACGCGCAAGAAGATTCTTGCCAGCAGCGACGGCTGGAGCCGCGAGATCTGGAAACAATATGCCGAACTCGGTGTGCTCGGCCTGCCCTTCTCCGAAGCGCATGGCGGCATCGAGGGCGGTCCGGTCGAAACCATGATCGTCATGGCGGCGATGGGTAACGCGCTCGCGCTCGAGCCCTATCTGCCGACGGTCGTGCTTGCCGGAGGCAGCATCCGCCGCTTCGGCAGCGATGCGCAGAAGGACAAATATCTTCCCGAAATCGCGGCCGGCAATCTCACCGGCGCGTTTGCGCATACCGAGCGCCAGTCGCGCTACGACCTCTTCGACGTCAAGACCACGGCGAAGGCGGCGGGCGGCGGCTTCATACTCGATGGCCAGAAAAACGTGGTCCTAAACGGCGATCAGGCAGACTTCATCGTCGTGACCGCGCGCGTCTCGGGTAATCAGCGCGACAAAGACGGCCTCGGCCTTTTCATTGTCGATGCCAAGGCGGAGGGCGTCTCACGCCGCGGCTATCGCACGCAGGACGGTCTTTCGGCGGCAGAAATCCAGTTCTCCGGGGTAAAGGTTGCGGCAGATCAAGTGATCGGCAAGCTTGGTGCTGCATATCCTCTGATCGAGCAGGTCGTCGATGACGGCATCGCGGCACTCTGCGGCGAAGCGGTGGGCGTGCTTTCGGCGCTGACCGAAGCAACCACCGACTACCTGCGCACGAGGAAGCAGTTCGGCGTGAACATCGGTTCGTTTCAGGTGCTGCAACATCGCAACGTGGAAATGCTGATCGCAGCCGAACAGGCGAAGAGCATGACGTTCCTTGCGACCATGATGGTCAACGAGCCCGACGCCGCGACGCGACGGAAGACCATGTCCGCAGCGAAGACCCAGATCGGCCGCTCGGCGCAGTTCGTCGGCGAGCAGGCGATCCAGCTCCATGGCGGCATCGGCATGACGATGGAGCTGAAGGTAGGCCACTGGTTCAAACGCGCCACCGCGATCGACATCCAGTTCGGCGATGCCGACTATCACCTCGAACAATTCGGCAATATGGGCGGCTTCGAAAGCGCCGCGTAAGGGAGAGAAAGAATGTTCATTCCGCTGTCGCCGCGCGCGGCCGAACTCAAGAAAAAAGTTACCGCCTTCATGGACGAGCACGTCTATGCGGCGGAGCCGGTCTATGCACGGCAGCTCAACGAGCAGGGCGACCGCTGGAAGAGCCCGCCGGTCATGGAAGAACTCAAGACCAAAGCGCGCGCGCAAGGGCTCTGGAATCTGTTTCTGCCGAAAGCCCATCATGAAGACGGGCTCACCAACTACGAATACGGCCAGATTTGCGAAATCATGGGCCGTTCGCCGATCGGGCCGGAGAGCTTCAACTGCTCCGCACCCGACACCGGCAACATGGAAGTGATCCTAAAATACGGCACCAAGGAGCATCAGAAAGAGTGGCTCGAGCCTTTGATGGACGGCAAGATCCGCTCCTGCTTCGCGATGACGGAACCCGCGGTCGCTTCCTCCGATGCCTTGAACATCCAGGCCGAGATCAAGCGCGACGGCGACAGCTATGTCATCAACGGCCGCAAATGGTGGACCTCGGGCGCCAACGATCCGCGCTGCAAGATTTCGATCTTCATGGGACAGACCGACCCGAAGGCCGAGCCGCACAAGCGCCAGTCGATGATCCTGGTGCCGATGGATACGCCCGGCGTGAAGGTGCTGCGTCACCTTGACGTCTTCGGCTATGACGACGCCCCGCATGGTCACGCGGAAGTGTTGTTCGAGAATGTGCGCGTACCGGCATCGAACATCCTGCTCGGCGAAGGCCGCGGCTTCGAGATCGCGCAAGGGCGGCTTGGACCCGGCCGCATCCATCACTGCATGCGCGCGATCGGTGCTGCCGAGCGTGCACTGGAGCTGATGTGCCAGCGCTCGGTTTCGCGCACGGCCTTCGGCAAGAAGCTCGCCGAGCACAGCGTGAACAAGCACTGGATTGCGGAATCGCGCATGGAGATCGATCAGGCGCGGCTCTTGACGCTCTATGCCGCGCACAAGATGGACGAACTCGGCAACAAGGAAGCGCGCGCCGAAATCGCAATGATCAAGGTGGTTGCGCCGAACATGACGCAGAAGGTGATCGATCGCGCGATCCAGATGCACGGCGGCGCCGGTGTCTCGCCGGACTTCCCGCTCGCCAAAGCCTGGGCCGGCAACCGCACGCTGCGGCTTGCCGACGGCCCGGACGAAGTGCACCGCGAAACCATCGCCAAGATGGAGCTGAGGAAATACACGACGTCGGGCGGCAACGCGCGCTGAGTGCCACCAATAAAGAGAAATGAAGTGAAAGCCCGGCACGAGCCGGGCTTTTTATTTCGAGCGCTGACCTTGATCCGGCGGATTTGATCCCGACAACGCGTCATTGTTGTTCCTTGTCGCTCTGGATTCCGGGTTCGATGCGTTCCGCATCGCCCCGGAATGACGAGGTAAAGCAGCGTAGCAAACTCATCGTCGTCCCCGCGAAAGCGGGGATGACGGGAACGGAAAATTACACTGTTGTTCTACGGCGCGATCGTGACCCCGCCATCGACCACGATCACCTCGCCCGTGATGTAGCTCGCAGCCGGCGACGCAAGGAACGCCGCGACGCCGCCGATCTCGTGCGGCTCGCCGATCCGGCGCAGCGGCGTTTTCGTTTCGCGGTCCTTGCGAAGCTGCTCGTTCTCCCACAGCGCTTTGGCAAAATCCGTCTTGATCAGCCCCGGAGCGATGCAATTCACGCGGATGTTCTTGTGCCCCCACTCCTGCGCGTAATTGCGCGCGAGCGCGAAGTCCGCGGCTTTGGAAATTCCGTATGTGCCGATCATCGGAGACGCGCGCAAGCCCCCGATCGAGGACACGATCACAATCGAACCGCCGCCCTGTTGCGCCATGCCGGGAATGACGAGATTGCAAAGCCAGACATTGCTCTTCACGTTCGAGCCCATGATCTTGTCGAAGGCGTCGTCGGTAATTTCGCTCATCGGCCCGAAAGCCGGATTCACCGCGGCATTGCAGACAAGAATGTCGATGCGGCCATAAGTGTCGATTGTGCCTTTGACGAGCGCTTCGACCTCGTTCTTGCGGGAGATGTTGCAGGGAATGACCGTGGCCTCGCCGCCATCCGCACGAATGGCTTTCGCCACCTCTTCGCAGGCATCGGCCTTGCGGCTCGATACCACGACCCTGGCCCCGAGCCCGGCCATGGTTTCGGCAATCGAGCGGCCGATGCCGCGGCTGGATCCGGTGATCAGCGCGACCTTGCCGGCAAGGTCGAATGGCGATTTCATCTGGCGTTCTCCCGTTTCGGCAAATTCAACGCGTTCTGCGCTGCTTGTCCACTTCTACCGACGATGTGCCGCGCGGCGAACGGTTGCTGGCCTGCAGGCCGGCCGTTAGGGTTGCGCAAAGGGATCCTGGGAGGGGTGCGTGCGTATATCGGTGAAAGCGTTATCTGCAGCCACGCTGGTTTCTCCCATTGCGCTGATGTTGCCTTCGCCTGCGGCCGCGGCCGAGATCAACGGCGCAACCTTGAGCCTCGCCTGGGCGCTGCCCTTTGCCGGCATCCTGTTGTCGATCGCACTCTTTCCGCTGCTGGCGCCGCATTTCTGGGAGCATCACTTCGGGAAAATATCGGCGCTCTGGGCAGCACTGGTGCTGATCCCGCTCGCGCTGGTCTATGGACCCACGCCCGCGGTCCACGCGCTCTCGCACACCGCGTTCCTCGAATACATTCCCTTCATTCTGCTGCTGCTGGCCTTGTTCACCGTCGCGGGCGGGATCGTCGTTTCCGGAAACCTGCACGGCTCGCCGCTGACGAATACGACGCTGCTCGCGATCGGCACGGTGCTCGCCAGCATCATCGGGACCACCGGCGCTTCCATGGTGCTGATCCGTCCGCTAATGCGCGCGAACGACGACCGCAAGCACAACGTGCATGTCTTCGTGTTCTTCATCTTTCTGGTCTCGAACATCGGCGGCTCGCTGAGCCCGCTCGGCGACCCGCCGCTCTTCCTTGGCTTTCTGCGCGGGGTCGATTTCTTCTGGACCACGACGCACCTTCTGCCCGAAACAGCGTTCTGCGCGATCGCGCTTTTGATCGGCTT
>CAUJKG010000199.1 GCA_963205465.1 Pseudomonadota bacterium
GCCTTCGACAAGACCGGAACGCTGACGACCGGCAAGGCGTCCGTAACCAAGGTTGTCGCGCTCGACGGCGACGAGAGCAGGTTCCTGTCCTTGCTCGCAGGGCTCGAAGCCCAGTCGGAACATCCGAGTGCTGCTGCCATCCGGCAGGAGGCGGCCGGTCGCGGCCTTGCGCCCATCCCGGTGAGAGAGGTCACCAACCGGCCGAGTGCCGGCATCGTCGGAATTAATGGGGACGGTCAATTGTGGGCGGGCAATCCGCATCTTGCCGCCCAGATGGGTGCCTCCATCGATCAGCCGGCGTTGCGGACAATGGCAGCGGACACGCAGACGGTGATCTACGGCGGGCAAGGAAATCGTGTGCTGGGGGCTGTCACCGTCGCCGACAAGACACGCGCCACTTCCAGGCCGGCACTTGCCGCTTTACGAAAGGGCGGCATCGACAAGATCGTCATGATGACGGGCGATCGCCGGCCTGTTGCCTTGCGAATCGGTGAAGAACTGGGGCTCACGCCTCACCAGATCCATGCCGATATGCTGCCGGAAGACAAGGTTCGTATGGTGGGTGACCTTGCGGCCAAGGGCAAGGTGGCGTTCGTCGGAGATGGCGTCAACGATGCCGCTGCGCTCGCGCGCGCGGATGTGGGGATCGCTATGGGCGCGGCCGGTTCGGACGTCGCGCTTCAGGCTGCCGACGTCGCGCTGTTGTCGGAAGACATGGGACGGCTTGCCGATGCGCATCAGCTGGCACGCCGGACCGCAACGATCATCAAACAGAATCTGGTTTTCGCCATGAGCGCCATGGCGGTGCTCGTCACCGGCGGATTGTTCTTTGAGTTGCCGCTCCCGGTTGCGGTCATTGGCCATGAAGGCGGGACGGTTCTGGTGGTGTTGAATGGCTTGCGGCTGCTGGGAGCGCCCATGGGGCGCGGCCGCACAGGATCGGCGCGCAAAGGAGGAGCCTCCGTTCTCGCAAAAGTACGGCAGCCGGTTCAAAAGCAGGCCTATCGGAGAAAGGTGCCAAGGCGCGCAGGCTGACCTTCGTGCCGCGCGGCAGCGTGCGGGATTTCGATGATCCGCCCGGGAATATGGGTTCCGAGTTGCTCTCACTCTGCCATCTTGATATGCGCCCCGCCACATCAACTTTGCGCGCAAGGCTTCGGGGCGAACGCCGTTACGTTTTCGGTCTTGTGACGCTATCGTTCAGGCGGCGAAAAACAGTAGAGCGGCGAGTGTTATGCGCGAAGATCAGCCCGGCCCTTGCGAAATGCGCGAAGCTGAAGCGCTGTCATGGACCGTCGCTGCCCTTTATCGCTTTCAGTCCGTGGCCGATCCCGAAAAGCTCGCGTCACGCTTGCGCGCCGTCTGCGATAAAAACGCGATCTGCGGTACGCTGATCGTCGCAAACGAAGGCATCAATGGAACGATCGCGGCCGCCAGCGGCCTGCAGATGGATAACATCCTGCGCGCTGTCCGCACGCATTTCGATGCACTCGAACTCAAGATGTCGGGTGCGGCCGCGCAGCCGTTCCAGCGCATGAAGGTGAAGGTCAAGCGCGAGATTGTGACCCTGCGGGTGCTCGATCTCGACCCTACTAAAAACGTGGGTACTTATGTGGATGCGAAAGACTGGAATGAACTTATCGCTGATCCCGACGTTATCCTGATCGACACCCGCAATTCTTTCGAATTTGAGCGAGGCACCTTTAAAGGTGCCATCGACCCCGGCACGGCCGCGTTCAAAGAGTTTCCCGCTTTCGTCGAAAAGGCGCTCGACCCTGCGAAGCACAAGAAAATCGCGATGTTCTGCACCGGCGGCATCCGCTGCGAGAAAGCATCGAGCTACCTGCTCGCAAAAGGATTCAGCCAAGTCTATCACCTGAAGGGCGGCATCCTGAAATATCTGGAAGAGGTGCCGGCAGACGAGAGCAAGTGGGTGGGGCGCTGCTTTGTGTTCGACGAACGCGAGTCGCTCGGGCATGGTTTGTCCGAGTAGCAAGGAGCGGCCATGTCCAAACCCAAGAAGAAGCCCTGCAAGAACTGCGAAGGCCGCGGCCTGCTAAAAGTGGGTGACAAGAAAATGAAGTGCCAGCGCTGCGGCGGCACGGGCGTGCAGTCCTGACAATGAAATTCACTGCGTGCGCGGCGGCGCTGCTCGGCGTGATATCTTTTTCCGTGTCGGTCCATGCCCAAACCGCCTTCGAGCCGTACACGGTAGCCTATTCGCTCTGTGTCACGAACGAGACCAAGAAGCTCGCGCTGGTTACGCCGGAGATTGCGAAGGATGCGATCATCGCACGGGCCTTCGCGGCGTGCGGCGAGGAAGAAGCCGAGGCAAGGCGTTCGCTCGCCGCCAAAGGCGTCAGCGAACGTGCGATCGAGGAGCGCTTCTCGCAAACGAAGAAATTCATTCGCCTTACCGCGCCGGATGACATCGACCGCCAGCGCGTCAATCGCGTGCCGCGTTAGCGGGTGAGCACGCTTACTCTGCGGCCAGTACGCTGACGCGTTCGACCTTGGGAAGCCGGCGGATCTTTTCCGCAATCTTGTCGACATCGCGCGAGGGAGTTTTGTCGATCACCAGCGTGATTTCGTCATTGCCGCTCATGTTGCGCACCAGAAAGCGCTTGATCCTTCCGCCGCGTATGTCGAGAGTGCGGGTAATGAGGTCCGGCGTGACGACGCCGTGTTTTGCCTGAATTTTCAGTCGGCAACTCTGGTTTCGTGCGCGATAGGCTTCCTCGAGAGGCTTGATACCCGCAAGTATGACCATGATGACCACGGTGGCAGCCAGCGCCGCGAAATAGAGGCCGCCGCCGACTGCAAGGCCGATCGCAGCTACGCTCCAAATGCTTGCCGCCGTCGTTAGCCCGCGAATGATTTCGCCGCGCGCAAGAATTGCTCCCGCACCCAGGAAACCAATGCCTGACACCACCTGGGCCGCGACGCGCGATGGATCGAGCACGATATGGTTCGTTGCGATCACATCGTTGAAGCCGAAGGAAGAGACGATCATGATGAGGCACGCGCCGACGCAAACCAGCATGTGCGTGCGGATGCCGGCAGTCCAAATCAATCTCTCGCGTTCAAAGCCGATGATGCTGCCGAGTGCGGCGGCCGCCAGCAGGCGTGACAGTATTTCCCAATGCGAAAGGAGTGCCATGGTCCGAGCTCCTCTTCGAAAGAAGCCAGCTATGGCGCATATTTCGTGTACGTAGCGGCAAGAAGATGCGTAAACGCGTAAAACCTAAGTCAAATTTTTCTCTGCAACATTGCTACATCAGTGCCGCGTTGATCCATAGATGTGTGGTGATGCTTGCGACATAGCCGAGCGCGATCGCCCAGGCCCAGCGCAGGTGATTCATGAAGGTGTAGTGATTGCGCACGAGACCCATCAATGCGACGCCCGCGGCTGTGCCGATCGAAACGAGGCTGCCGCCGACGCCGGTCGAAAGCGTCACCAGCATCCATTGTCCGTTCGACATGTCGGGGTTCATGGTCAGCACCGCGAACATCAGCGGAATGTTGTCGAAGGCCGCTCCCAGAATCCCGATCGCGATATTTGCGGTGGTGGGCCCCAGATCGACATAAAGCCAGTTCGACAGCAGTGCGAGATAGCCCGCAACGCCGAGGCCCGCGACCGCGAAGATAATACCGAAGAAAAAGAGCAGCGTGTCCCACTCAAGGCGGCCGATTTCCTTGAAAGAGTCGAAGTAAAGATCCTGATCGCCTCGCCGCCGGCTCTGGCGCTGCAGACGGTAGCTGTACATCTGCAGATAGCCGAGACCGAGCATCATGCCGAGCGCGGGCGGCAGATTGAGGAAGCTTTTGAATGAAACCGCGGTGGCAATCGTGGCAAGGAACAGGGTCATTACAATAATGGCGCCATCTTTCATCTTTCTCGCATCAGGCACGGGTGCCGGAGCGCCCAACGGTACGCTGAAGTGCATGAAGACCGCAGGCACCAGAAAGTTTACCAGTGCCGGCAGGAAGAGATGGAAGAATTCGAAGAACTTGAGCTTCCCCTTCTGCCAAACCATCAGCGAGGTGATGTCGCCGAATGGCGAGAACACGCCGCCGGCGTTGGCGGCGACCACGATGATGATGCAGCCGAGCACGATGAAGCGGTAATTGCCGACACCGACTGCGACGACGACCGCGCCCATCACCAGCGCGGTCGTAAGGTTGTCGATGATCGGGCCGAAGAAGAAGGCGAGGCTGCCGACCAGCCAGAACAGCTGCCGGTACGAGAGATTGAGGCTGACGAGTTTCGAGCGCAGCGCGCTGAAGATGCGCCGCTCCTGCATCGTGTTCACATAGGTGATCGCCACGATGAGAAAGAGCATGAGCTCGCCGTAATCTAGGATCGTGTGTTTCGCCGCTGCCTCGAGCACTGCCGACTGGCCGTTTATCCAGTAGACGATGCCGAGCAGGCCCCAGATCAGGCCGGCGGCCATCATCACGGGTTTGGATTTGCGAAGCTGGATGGACTCTTCGACCGCCACGAAAGCATAGGCGACGAAGAAGATAATAACCGTCAGATAGCCGATGGGATGGTGCGTCAGGTCGAGTGCGGCCGCCGGCATCGCCGGGCCTGCGGCAAAAAGAGGTGAGATCAGGGTCGTGCCGATAAGCAGGGTCAGGGCAGTCAGAAGCCAAACCTTCAGCCAAAACCGTCCGGATCCGTCCTGCATCTCACCCCCGATCTTTCTTGCTTTCGTCGAATTATATTCGACGAAAGATGGAGGCGGCTGCAAGTAAGTTCTGCGGCGTAATGCATTTTTCGGGCGTGTTCCCCGGTGCGCCAGATCGGCGCTGCTTTGCGGCCCCACTCCGTTACCCCGCTGCGGCGCAACATCAGCGAACCATTATTCCGCCTTTCCGCTCTCTGAGGCGCAGTGCGGGATTTTGTGCGTATTTACGCTGGGAATCTAACGTTTGAACTTCATGCGTGCGCCGTCCTTTTTGGCGCGCCGCGCGTAGATGTTCAGCCCCTCGATGAAGGCCGAGAACAGCATCGCGGAGTAAACGTAAGCCTTGGGCACCTTCACGCCGAAGCCTTCGGCGATCAGAAGCATCCCGATCATCAACAGGAAGCCAAGCGCGAGCATAACGACGCTGGGATTGGCGTTGATGAAGTTCGCGAGCGGATTCGCGGCCAGCAGCATCACTGCGACGGTGACGACGACGGCGATCACCATGATCGCGATCTGGTCGGTCATACCTACTGCGGTGATGATGCTGTCGACCGAAAAGACCAGATCGAGAACGAGGATTTGGCCGATGGTCGCGGCGTAGCTCATGGTCTCGCGGCCGCTGAAGACGTCTTCGCCGGCCTCCGGATGAACGTTGTGGTGCACTTCCTTGGTTGCTTTCCAGACCAGGAACAAACCGCCGCCGATCAGGATCATGTCGCGCCACGAAAAGCCCTGCCCGAAGATCGTCAGGACCGGTTCGGTCAGCTGCACGATGATGAAGACGGTGCTGAGTAGCGCGAGCCGCAACACCAGCGCGGCGCTGATGCCGATCAGCCGCGCGCGGGCGCGTTGTTCCTCCGGCAGCTTGTTGGTGATGATGGAGATGAAGATGAGATTGTCGATGCCGAGCACGATCTCCATCGCGATCAGGGTCGCAAGTGCCGCCAGATGTGCGGGTTCGGAGAAGATGGTGACGAGATCGAACATCCTTAAATCCTGACAAGGCCGAAGGAGGGAAGGCGGAGAGGTTCAGCCACTACCCCCGGGTTCGGCGACGTTCCTCAATATCAGATGCCGTTGAAAGCAGGCATAGGCTCGCGAAATAATGCTTGCCTTGCTGTAGCCTCCCCCGCAGGCCGCTTCGCAGAACGCCGCCCCCCTTATCGGTGTTCCATCGTGCATCCATCAAATTTCATCATATCCGGTCTCGATGCGGGCGTTGTGGGGGAGGAGGTCAAACGCATCCGGGCCTTTTTGCAAAGAGGAACGGAGTTGGCGGCTGTGCGTTATCGTTTGAATGCAGTGCATACATGATTGCACGCATTCGTCGCAGTCGAGGAACGATCCAAAGCCTCGGCGATTTCCCCGACATGATCCAGAAAAAGGGAGAACAGCTATGCTGAAGACTACGATTTATGGTGCGGTTGCTGGCGGTGTTCTGGTTGCCGCCGCCGCCACGGTTTCGCCGCTTGCCGCGGCACCGGCCACTCCGATTATGCCGCAGGTCGAGAAAAACGTGACCGATGTGCAGCATCGTCATTGGCGCCGCCATCATCGTCATCACCGTCACCATTACTATAACCGCGGCTATTATAATGGCTATTATGGCCCCAGCTATTACTACAGGCCGGGACCGGGCATCTATTTCCGCGCCTGGTAAGTCGAGCCGGCGGATGATGCAAAAAGCCCGCGCAGTTGGCGCGGGCTTTTTCTTGTTCAGCAAACTTCGACCCAACTCGCTTTGGTCAATTCGGCCATCCGCGCCGTCGGAATGATGACTGCGGCGTTGCCTGCTCCCGCCGCAGGCACAACGATCTCGAATTGTTTCAGCGACACGTCGCAATAGACCGGCAAGGGGGTCGCCAATCCGAAGGGACAGACGCCGCCGACCGGATGGCCCGTGAGTGCGAGCACTTCTTCCGCGCCCAGCATGCGCGGGCGAACCCCGAAAAAGGCTTTGAATTTCTTGTTGTCGAGCCGGGAGGCGCCGCTGGTCACAATCAGCAATACCTTTTCCCCTCCGGCGCGCACGCAAATCGTTTTCGCGATCTGCGCCGGTTCAACATTATGCGTGCTTGCCGCTTCCGCGACGGTGGCCGAACTCGTTTCAGTCACCAGAACTTCGATATCGGGAGCGTGCTTTGCGAACCAGGCGCGGACGGATTCAAGGCTCATGCTGCAACAGGACTCCAGAGGCGGATTCCAGCCCGCGTTTGTGGTTCATTCGGTTAGACGAAAGCCGGGAACAGGACAACGGCAAGAAGCCGTTCTACGTTTTCGGGGGTATACTTTACGTGCACCAGGGCATGCGTCTGCCGGTCCAGCGCCGCGCCAGCCCTTCAGCGACGAGGCGCTCGCCGATCGAAACGCCATCGCGGATCACGACCCGGAGTTTTCTGCCATAGCGGTCGGTGTCGCGGCTTTGAAAGCTCTGCAGTTCGAAGGGGCCGTCATTGAGCAACTCGCGAAGCCGTAAGGTTGCGCGTTCGCCGAGCTCTGCTTCGAAGTCGCATTGCGCGCCGCTTGTTTCAGGTGCGTCGATGTCGGCAATCCGGATTTTTTCGCCGCGATAATAGAACGTGTCGCCGTCGATCACGCAGTCGTGTCGCGCGAGATAACTACAGGCGGCAAAGCGCTCTCCCGTTAGCGCAGACGCGGTGATCGAGCGTGTCTTGCCCGAGAATGCAAGATAGCCTGCGATCGAGATGACGGCCGTAATCAAAAGCAGCACGAGTGCATTCATGCGCAAACGCTGCACTGGAGCGCTCGCGCGGGGATAGGTTCTGCGTCTGAAGGGTGTGACGATTCCCATAGGAGAATCGTTAGCGGGAAATCGCTCTCGCTGTGTTAATACGGATTAAGAAATGCTGCAGCTTTGCGCAGTGGGGTCTGTGCGGCGGGGCCGCCAAAGGACAAAAGTCCGACGCGGAACCAAACGCGGATCGCTTCTGCGAAGGTTGGATAAGCTGGCACTCCGGCTGGCTTCATGTCAGGCTTCTAGCATGGTGTTGCGCAAATGCGGCCTCTTGATCGCAGGCCGTTCAGCCAGCATCTATCCCCGAACAAGTGAAGCGATTCCATGCAGCGAAATATCTTTTTTCTCGCGTTTTCGATTGCTCTGGCTGGCGTGCTGCCGGCGGATGCCAGCGAATATCGCTGGATCGGCCAGATAACAGAAGACGGCTCGGCGCTCAGTTACGCCATTCCGGAAAGCGACGGCATCAAAATCGATTTTCATTGCGACCGGAAGACCCGCGCGATCGTCGTCAACTACGAGCACCAGCCGAAGGCGGCGAAAGGCGGCGGGAAATTCGACATCCGTCTCTCGGTTCGCGGCAGGGATCCGGGCGTCAGCGTCACCATCGCGGCGACGGGGCAGCGGCTAGAACTCGACGATCTCTTCGTCCTGCAGGGGCAGACCAGAATGACCCCCGCACTGCGCAGGCTGCTGGCGGATGGCGGGGCCCTTCTGGTCGAGGTCGATGGCAAGGCCGAGGAAATCCCGTTAAAGGGAATCACGGCGGCGGCGAGGCAGCTCTTCGCTTCCTGCCCGTCCTGAATGCTGTGCCGCGTACCGGCCGGTTTTCTACGCCGTCGCTTGCGATTATTGGGAAAAAGCAGCACTCTGGCTCCGGGTTTGCGGGGTTAACCGGCGCGCGCTCCGTTTGCGGAGCGCCGCGGACAAATTCGAGGGAAAGTCGCGTGGCGAAAGAGACAAAGAAGTCCGGATCGTCCGGCGGAAAGCAGAAGCCGGCAGTCATCAGTGTCGGCGCGGACAAGGGCGGTGTCGGCAAGACCACGGTCGCGCGCACCATGCTCGACTATTTCGCGGCGAAGAATGTGCTGACGCGTGCCTTCGACACCGAGAGCCCTCGCGGCACGCTCAAGCGCTTTCATCCGCGCGTCACCGAAGTCGTCGATCTGACGCAGGTGGCCGACCAGATGAAGGTTCTCGATACGCTGCATACGAGCGAAGTGAAGGTTTCGATTATTGACGTGCGGGCGGGCCTGCTTTCCCGCACGCTGAAGGACATGACCGACATCGGCTTCTTCGATGCGGTCGAAAACCGCGAATTCAAGTTCGCGCTCTTTCATGTGCTCGGGCCCTCGGTCGCTTCCTTGAGCGAGATCGAGGATGTCATGCCCTTCACAGAGAACGGCGAATATTTCGTGGTGAAGAATCACATCAACGAAACCAACTTCTTCGAATGGGATCAGGATACCTACGACCGCTATTTCAAGCGTTCACGCCGCGCCACCCACGAGATCAACGTGCCGAAGCTCAACGAGATGGCCTATGAGCAGGTCGAGATCGCCGGCGTTCCGTTTGCCTCGTTCGCGCAGAACAAGAACGATAAGAATCAGAAGGGTGACTACTCGCTCGTGTTGCGCGGCTATGTGCGCACCTGGGAGAAGGCGATCCACGAGCAGCTCGACAATGCCGGGCTGATGGAGTGGGCCACGGAAGGCGCGCAGGCTTCGTAACCCGGTTCTTCGCGCGGGCCATTCCCCGCGCGGACAGGTAAGGACGATGCTCGGAAAGAGCCTTGCAATCCTTGTCGTCTCTCCGCACGAACGATCCGGTACCACGCTGATCGCGCGGTTGTTTGCCGACTTCTTTCGTATCGCGGGGCAGGCGCCGCTGTTGTTCGACACCGACGTTCAGCATCCGAAATTCTCGAAGTATTTTCCGGACGCGCAGCTTGTCGATCTCGGCACCACGAAAGGGCGGATGAATCTGTTCGATACGCTGCCCGTTCGCACGCTGCAGCCGAAGATCGTGGATGTCACCCATCGCGCCTATTCGGATTTTTTCACGCTGGTGCGCGATATCGACCTGATCGCGGAGGCGCGGGCGAACAACGTCGAGCCCGTGATCGTTTACGTTCCGCATTATGTTGCGGAAGATTTCGAGCGCGGCTTTCGCTTGCGCGCTTATTTCGATTGCGAGTTCATGCTTGCGGAAAACGCCTATCTCGGGCCGGCTCCGCAAGAGTTGCATAGCGTGAATGCTTATTGGGCGCTGAAGGCGCATCCAGTCCGGCTGCAATTGCCGTCGCTGGATCCGATGGCGCTCAGCCTGCTCGAAGACGAGCGCGTTTCGATCGCGGAATTTCTGATGACCTCCGTTCCCGGGTATCAGCCGCCGCCGGGCGAGAGGCCGCCGCTGCCGCTCGCCTATCTTTCGTTCGACGCGCGCTCGAAAATCAGGAATTGGCTCAAGCCGACGCTGCGCGAAGTACAGCGTGCCATACATCTCGTGCAGACGCGGCAGGAAACACCGGTCACCGAGCCGCAGCCGTTCTGAGGGTCAGCTCACGGCCTTGCGCGCGATCTCGAGCGTTTCCGGCGTGTCGATGTCGAAGAACGCGCTGTCGTCCTCAACTTCGATTTCGGCCACGCCCTCGGCATAGGTGCTCGCAAGCTTGCGCGCGCCCATGTCGCCTTCGAGCTTCATGATCTCGTGGAAGAAGCGCCGCGACCATAGCACCGGATTGCCGCGATGACCGTTTCGCGACGGTACCACGATCAGCGCGCCGCGCGCGGGTTCGTAGCCGGCGATGAGCTTATCGATCAGCGCTCCCGACACGCCCGGCATATCGCCGAGGCAGATGATGGCGCCGGTGATGTTCTCGTCGAGCGCGCGGATGCCGGCTTTGAGCGACGTGGAAAGACCTTCGGCGTAATCGGGGTTCTGCACGAAACGCACGTCGAGACCCTGGAGCGCGTTGCGCACGGCAATCTCGTCATGGCCCGTCACCACAATGACGGTTGACGCCTTGGATGCGAGTGCGGCCTCGGCAGCGCGGCGCACCAGCGGCTTGCCGCGGAAGTCGGCGAGCAGCTTGTTCGGCCCGCGCATGCGGCTCGAGCGGCCGGCGGCCAGCACGATGGCGGCGATATTTTTCTTCTCGTCTGCGGTGTCTTCGCGCGGCTGCGGCCGCGTCACGATTTCCATCAGCAATCCGCCGACGCCCATGCCCGCGATTTCCTCCCGCTTCACCGGAAGTCCGGCGAGCAGGCGCGAAAGCACCCAGTCGAAGCCGTTTTCCTTTGGGCTTCGCGCGCAGCCCGGCGCGCCGAGCACGGGCGTGCCGCCGACGTCGCCGATCAGCATGAGGTTGCCGGGATCGACTGGCATGCCGAAATGAGAAACCTGTCCGCCGCTTTGTTCGATCGCGGCGGGGATGGCGTCGCGGCGATCGGCGATGGCGGAAGCGCCGAAGACCAGCACCAGTTCCGCGCCTCCGGCCAGCGCTTCATCGATTGCTTGCGAAAGCTTTGCGCTGTCATGCTCGATGCGCTTATCGGCGACGATCGTGGCACCTGCAGGAGTGAGCCGCTCTTTCGTCACCCGAAGTGTCTTTTCGATCACCTTCTCGGCAAGTCCGGGTAAGCGCGTCGAGATTACCGCGACTTTCTTGATCCGGTAGGGCGCGATGCGAACAAGTCCGGTGGCGGTTTTCGCGGCCTCGACGGTTGCGCGGTACGAAGCCTCGCTGACGGCAAAGGGGATGATCTTGGCAGTTGCGATCATCTGACCTTCCGCGACCATGCCGAATGCAGGCAAGGTCGCGAACGTAACGGCCTCGTCGATCCCGTTCAGCCGGTCGATCGCCTCCTTGTCGACGACGAGTACGCCTGCCTTCTCGGCAAACAGATTGGCGCGGCCCGTGAATGCGTCGTCTACGCGAACGTGCTCGCCTTTGGCGGCGTCGGCGAGCGCTTTGGCGGCGATATCTTCAGAGATGTCTCCGGGCTCCAACTTAGCAACCACAAACTCGTCGATGCCGGCGGAGCGCAGCGCGAGCACTTCGGCATTGCCGATCGTCGTCCCCTTCTTCAGGACGAGCTTGTCCTTTCTGATCGAATGGACGGCGACGCCGCCAAGCGCTTCATCGAGCGGTAGCGAGCCGAATTTCATTGGGTTGCAGCTTTCTCGAGCCGGAGCGTTCCGACGATTTCCGCAAGAATGGATACCGCAATCTCGGCGGGCGAGACAGCGCCAATATCGAGCCCGATCGGTGCGTGGATGCGCGCGAGCTGCGCGTCGCTCATGCCGTTGGCTTTCAGGCGCTCGAGCCGTGCGCCGTGGGTTTTCCGTGAGCCTAGTGCGCCGATGTAAAAGCAATCCTTCGAGAGCGCGTGCAAGAGCGCGGGGTCATCGATCTTCGGATCATGCGTAAGCGCGACAAAGGCCGTATGTGCATCGACGCCGATACCCGGCAGCACCTTGTCCGGCCATTCTGCAAGAAGTTTTATTCCCGCAAAGCGCTCTTCGGTCGCGAAAGCGGTACGAGGATCGATGATCGTGACGTCGAAGCCAAGCCGCTGCGCTATCGGCGCAAGCTCTTGACTGATGTGCACGGCCCCGGTCACGACGAGCCGCAGCGGCGGCGCGAAGACGGTGAGAAATACGTTGCCGTCCGCCGTCTCTTCGGTGCCGCTCTTGCCGGAGCGCAGACGCTTTTCGATTTCGCCTCGCAAAGGGTCAGTTGCCACATCGCCTGCTTTCACGAGGCGCTGCTCGCCGCTTGCAAGCACGGTGACGACGACTGCTGCGCGCCGGGCGGCGCGTTCCTCGTTCAGAGCGGTGAGCAGTTCGAGCTTCATGAGCTTACGTTTTGTCCATGCCGAGCTTTATGCCAAGGCCGATCAAGAGACCGCCGCCGAGCCAGCGCGCGACTTTCTCGGCCGCGCCCGACTTGCGCAGGCGGCTCATCACCGCGGACGCGGTAAAGACCGTTACCAGATCGGCCGAAGAGAAAGCAAAATTCACGATCACGCCAAGAATAAGAAACTGCAGCCACACCGGAAAGGATGCGGCAGGATCGACGAACTGCGGCAGGAAGGCGATGAAGAAGAGCGCGACTTTCGGGTTCAGCAGTTCGACAACGATGCTCTCCGCAAAAGCGCGGCGCGCGGATTTTGGCGTGACAGTCGGGGCCTTGTCGCCGCCGCCGCGGATCATCGCGATTCCGAGCCAGACGAGATAGGCAGCGCCCGCAAATTTAAGCGCGGCATAGGCTTCCGGCACATAGCGAAAGACTGCCGAAAGGCCAAGCGTTGCGCCCAACACATGCGCGTAACAGCCGATGTGAATGCCGAGTGCCGCCATCAGGCCCGCACGCCTGCCGCGCGCAAGCGTCTGCGCGGCCGTGTACAAAAGTGCGGGGCCTGGAAAATAGGCGAACAGCGCGGTCGCAATGGCAAAGGCGAAAAGAATTTCGGTCGAGGCCATGTTCAGCCGACCGGTTCCACATAGACCGAGATTTTGCCGCCACAGGAGAGGCCGACCTCCCATGCAGTCTGATCGGCAACGCCGAAGGAGATCAGCTTCGGCTTGCCGCTTTCGATGACATCGAGTGCTTCAGCGACGACGGCGCCCTCGACACAGCCGCCGGAGACCGAGCCGAGGAAATTGCCTTCGCCGTCGATCACGAGATTGGAGCCCACGGGCCGGGGCGCTGAGCCCCAGGTTTGGGTCACGGTCGCAAGGGCGACCTTGCGGCCTTCCTTGCGCCAGGCAGCGGCGGTGCCGAGCAGATCTTCCTGTTGCATGGCGGGTTCCTTGCGAATGCCGTTGGTTCGCGACGATTGTAGTCCCGCCGGCGGCCGGCAAGAAGGCGCGTAATGCAGGGCAGCTATTTGGGCTTGCCTTTGCCGCGGGGCGGGGTTTTCAGCGGTCCGGGTGGCGTCGGTGCCTGGTCGAGCTGAAAACAGGCGTAATAGCGCGGGCCCTTGCCCTGCGGCCCGGTGGCGCAGCGGTGCGCGCGCAAAAGATCGGTATCCCCGCGATAAGTCATGTAGGGCGCTATGAGGAATCGCTCGGCGCCGTCGAAACTGCCGCCGAAACGGTCGATGGTGCCCTGCAAATGCGGCGCGACCTGCAGGATGGCTTTGAGAAGGTCATCGCCTTCGATGAAGTTGTCGGGCAGTTGGTCGAAGGGGCCGTCGAAATAATTGTTGCCGAGTACGTTGTCTTCGAAAGCGCCGATCAAAATCCGGCGCTCGCGCTTGAGGTCGCGGTAGAAGGCAAAGCCGGTCCTGGTTCCAATTTCGATGCGGTCCGTCGCCTTGATGCGCGTCAGGCGATCGGAGAGAGGGACGGTTTCGTCGAGAATGTAGTGAAACAATCCGAGCTTCGCGTTGAAGACGAGAAAAAAGCGGATGCCGGATTCGTCGAATACCGGCCCGATGAAGCGTTCGTCGGGATCGAGCAGCTGTTCCGGCGGACGCACATTTGAGAGGTCGTTCAGTTCGAACAGCACACTGCGTTCGCCTGCCGTGACGCGGTAGAGAAAGCGCTCGATCTTCTCGACCTTCACGCCGTCGGTAATATCCATCACCGCGTAGTTGATCGCGGGTTCCGGCAGCCAGGCGACGTTGTCGATGAAATAGGCAAAGTGCAGCTTGCCCTTGTCGCGGTCGCTGGCGTCCAGCCGGATATTGCCGGCATAGCGGATGCCGCCCGAATAGAAGCCGAAGTAATAATAGTTCTCGGTCGGATAGACCTTCACGCGATCAGGCAGTGCACGCAGTACGAATTGCAGCATTGCTTTCTTGTCAGCGACGGGTGCGGCCGGATTGCGATTCAGGCTCTCGATATAGTGCTGGTTGGTTTCGAGCTGCGGCTTTTCTTGCGCTAAGCATGTGGAACCCGCCAGCAAGGCGGAAGCAAACATGATGACGCTGCCGATCTTCATCGAGAACTCCCGCGGCCGTATTGCCGATGCGGCCGATCAAACGCAATCCCGCGTGAATGCGCAAGCATTGCTACTGTCGAATGAAATGAAGCGAAGTTTGTTCCGAGGTAAGGCTAGATGTCATGCGCCGTAAATGCGGTGCGATGATGTGCGGCGGATGCTTCCGAGAAGCAGCAGAAAATAATGTAGCCGATTTCTGCGAGGGTCTCAGCCTCCTGCATGCTCGCAGCAACCGCGATGCATGCTGCCTCTGCGGCAGGGAAACGATAAACGCCGGTCGAGATCGCCGGGAAGGCGATTGAGCGCAACGCGTGTTTATGCGCAAGCCGCATCGACTTGCGATAGCAGGAAGCGAGCAACTCGGCTTCGTTTTCACCGCCGCCCTGCCAGACCGGTCCGACGGTATGGATCACATGCCGCGCGGGCAGGCGATAACCTTTTGTAATTTTGGCATCGCCGGTTGCACAGCCGCCAAGCGTGCGGCATTCGTCGAGCAATTCCGGACCGGCGGCGCGATGAATCGCACCATCGACGCCACCACCACCAAGCAGCGAATTGTTCGCGGCATTCACGATGGCATCGACGTCCAGTTTTGTGATGTCACCGATGACAATTTCAAAACGAGCAGGCATGAGTTTACGATAGCGCCTTCTAGCGCTGCGGGCGATATCATCCGCCTTCCTTGCGCAGATCGAGCGTCGAGCGGCGGCCGATTGCCCGGTAATTCTTCTTGAGAAAGGCCTCAGTAGCGGCGCGTCCGATGTCGCGCAGGTGCTGGAAGAACGACCAGTCGACGTTGAACTTGGAACTCGAGTTGAGTTCGAGCAGACCTTCGCCTGCTTCGATGCGGTGCAGGCGCACTTCCGGCGACGTCTTGCCGGTGAAGCGGCGCAGGAGTTTTGAGCCGAGCATGCGGTTTACATAACCAATTGCGCGGAATTCAGATGCCAATGACGCGTTGAAGGTGATCTCGTTGATGCGGTTGAGAATGTCGCGCGCGCTTTGCGGCGTTTCAGCGCGCTCCACCGGATTGGTCTGTACCAGCAAGACGTCGCCGCCTTCGCCGTTCCGAAAGAAAGGAAATAGCGGAGGATTACCGACATAGCCGCCGTCCCAATACGGCGTGCCGTCGATTTCGACCGCCTTGAACAGAAACGGCAGGCAGGCCGACGCCATCACGACATCGGCGGTAATCTCCTTGCCTTGGAAGACGCGCACCTTGCCGGTGTGAACATTGGTCGCGGAGAGATAGATCTTGAGATCGTTGCTCTTGCGCAGCGCCTCGAAGTCCACCTCGCGCTCCAGCACGTCGCGCAGCGGATTGATGTTGAATGGATTGAAGTCGTAGGGCGAGACGAAGCGGCTTGCGACATCCATGGCGAGAAAGAACGGGTTCTGGTCGAGCGACCAGTTGCCGAGCCAGCGGTCTACCATGCCGCGCTGCATCGGGCTCAGGCGGCCGTCGCGCGACACGGCACGCCAGAAACTCTCGAGCGCATTTTTCGCGCCCTCGCGCCCATCTTTGTGGAAGCCGCTTGCGAGCACGACTGCATTCATGGCGCCGGCGGAAGTGCCCGAAATCGAATCGATTTCCAGCCGCTGCTCTTCCAGCAGCCGGTCGAGGACGCCCCAGGTGAAAGCGCCATGTGCGCCGCCGCCCTGTAAAGCGAGGTTCACGGTTTTCGAACTGCGCATGGCGGAGGCCCTGTCCCGTATGCAAATGCGCTGCTTCCGGGAATGGTTGCCGGGAGCCGGAACAAGATTATATTGTGCAATGCACCATAAGGTGCAAGGGCTGGTTTTCAGCCCATTTCGCCTGATATTCTGTATCTGATGCAAAAAGCCTTTCCCGATCCCAGTCACGACCACGACCAATGCGTTGAAGATGCTTTGTCGCGCGCGGAAAAAACCTGCGGGGGCAGGGGACTTCGGCTCACGCCCTTGCGCCGCCGGGTGCTGGAAATTCTTGCGCAGAGCCATGCGCCGGTTGGTGCTTACGAGATCGTCGAAAAGCTCGCGGCCAATGGAGAAGCGGTCCCGGCGATGTCGGTTTATCGCGCACTCGATTTTCTTACCGAAGAGAATCTCGCGCACCGCATCGAAAGCCGGAACGCATTTCTGGCCTGCAACGCGGGGCACGAGCGCGCGGAGCCGGTGATGTTTCTGCTTTGCGAAAAATGCGGCGCGGTCGCCGAGATGCAGGCCGCGTCGTTCAGCCGGGATGTGGCCAAGGCGACCAAGGCGGCGGGTTTCGAGGCGCGCTCCTCGATCATTGAAGTGAGCGGCATCTGCGAGCCGTGCCGGAAGAAATCCAGACGATGAACAGGCTTGAGAACGACAGGACGTTTGGCGCCGCGGCGCGGCGCGTTTCGGTGCCGGTGGACGTTGGCGGCGTGATCGTCGGCGGGGGCCATCCGATCGTCGTGCAGTCGATGACGAATACCGATACCGCGGACATCGAAAAGACCGCGAGACAGGTCGCCGATCTGTTTCGTGCAGGCTCTGAGATCGTGCGGATCACGGTCGACCGCGATGAAGCCGCGGCCGCCGTGCCGCATATTCGCGACCGGCTCGCGAAGCTGAACCTCGACGTGCCGCTGGTCGGCGATTTTCATTATATCGGCCACAAGCTCTTGGCTGATCATCCCGCCTGCGCCGAGGCGCTTGCAAAATATCGCATCAATCCCGGCAATGTCGGCTTCCGGGAAAAACGCGACAAGCAGTTCTCTTCGATCATCGAGATCGCGCTTCAATACGGCAAGCCTGTCCGCATCGGCGCGAACTGGGGGTCGCTCGATCAGGAACTGCTCACGCATCTGATGGATCAGAACGCGGCATCCGCGAAGCCGCTGGAAGCGCGCGCAGTCACGCGCGAGGCGCTGGTGCAGTCGGCGCTGCTCTCGGCGGCCCGCGCCGAAGAACTCGGCATGCAGCGCGGGCAGATTATTCTCTCTGCCAAAGTTTCCGCGGTACAGGATCTGATCGCGGTCTATCAGGATCTTGCGCGCCGTTCCGATTATGCGCTGCATCTCGGGTTGACCGAAGCCGGGATGGGCTCGAAGGGCATCGTCGCTTCCGCCGCCTCGCTCTCGATCCTGTTGCAGCAGGGGATCGGCGACACCATTCGCATTTCGCTGACGCCCGAGCCGAATGGCGACCGCACGCTGGAAGTGAAGGTGGCGCAGGAACTCCTGCAGACCATGGGCTTCCGCACCTTCGTGCCGCTGGTTGCCGCTTGTCCCGGCTGCGGCCGCACGACGTCGACGGTGTTTCTGGAACTCGCCTTCGAGATTCAGTCTTACATTCGCGACTCGATGGCGGAGTGGAAGCAAAAGTATCCCGGAGTGGAAACGCTGAACGTCGCGGTCATGGGTTGCATCGTGAACGGTCCCGGCGAATCGAAACACGCCGATATCGGCATCTCGCTGCCCGGTACCGGCGAAGCACCGACGGCGCCGGTGTTCATCGACGGCAAAAAGGCGATGACACTGCGTGGACCAACGCTCGCCGCCGATTTCAAGGC
>CAUJKG010000200.1 GCA_963205465.1 Pseudomonadota bacterium
TAGCATCACGCGGATTTCGTCATCCCAGTCGAAATTCTCGTAGGCGAAGGTGACGAGCCCGAGTTCGACAGCCTCGTCGCCTTCGATCTTCTCGCCCTGCTTTGCCTTCGCGCGCTCGACGCTCTCGGGCTCACCGAGGAAGCGGGTTTCGAGACGGGTAAGCCCGTTGCCCATCGGATAAAGACCGAAGTTCGCTTCGGAAAGCATCAGCGCCGCCGGCGGTTTGTTGTCGCCGTCGCGCTGGCCGATCAGCATCAGCGAACGGTCGGACGCGAACACGAGTTCGGCAAGCATGCCCGCGAAGCAGGTGCCGGGTTCGATCAACGACACGAAGCTGCGCGAGGTGTAATCGACGCGCTTCAGGGTGCGCTTGATGTAATGGCGAACCTCACGCAGGAACCAGTCGCTCTGGTTTGCGGCGATGAATTTGTCGAAGTCGAGCACGCTCTGCGCGTCGCCTTCGGTCTTGAAAATCAGTACGCCGATTGCGGGCTCGTTGAAGCGCAGATGCAGGATCGCGTCCTCCAACTCGCGCGTAACTGCGAGCGGCCAGAACTTATCACCTTGCGCGAGCGCCCCGGCCGGCGTGGCGGGTGCTTTCTCTTTCGATGCGCGGATGGTGACTGTCGCAAGCTTGCGCGAGCGCTCGATCTCGACCGAGACGTGCGGATAGATGATCGTGTCGCCGTTGATCTTGCGATCCAGCGGAGTCAACGCCACGCCTTTGGCATCTTTCGGGCGGTCCGACTTCGCGGCGAGCGCTTTTGCGCGTTCCCTCACCGCGTCGTTCCATTTCGACTTAGGCACGGTCTCGTCGACCAGACGCCATTGCACAGCCTTCTGGCCGCGAATGCCTTCTTCGGTGGAGCAGAAGAAGTCCGCGTAATCGCGCCGCACCTTGCGCTTGTCGGTAACGCGCGTGATGCCGCCGGTGCCCGGAAGCACGGCAAGCAGCGGCGTTTCGGGCAGCGAAACCGCCGAGCGGCGATCGTCGATCAGCATGATGTGGTCGGCGGTGAGCGCCAGCTCGTAACCGCCACCTGCTGCGGTGCCGTTTACCGCGCACAGATAATGCTGCTTGGAGTGTTCGCTCGCATCCTCGATCGACAGCCGGGTTTCGTTGGTGAACTTGCAAAAGTTCACCTTGTGGCCATGCGTCGCCTTGCCGAGCATGCGGATGTTGGCGCCGGAGCAGAACACGTTGTCCTTGCCGGATTTGATGACGACCGCGCGCACTTCCGGATGCTCGAAGCGCAGACGCTGGATCGCGTCGTTCAATTCGATATCGACGGAAAGATCGTACGAGTTGAGCTTGAGCTCGTATTCGGTCGAAAGGCCCCCCGCGGGATCGACGTCCATGATGAGGTTTGCGATCTCGCCGTCGAACTCCAGTTTCCAGTGCCGGTAGCGGGCAGGCTCGGTCTGGCAATCGATCGGTTTCATGAGAACGTTTCCATCGCTAATCGGATATATGCATTATTATGCATCGTTCTAGCCAGCTATTGTGAGGCTGGCAAGGCGTGCATGAATTAAAATTCAGGCGACGGATTAGGCCTGAATTACAGGCTCTTAGCGAGCGGTTGCAGCATCTTCCTCGCGCAGCTTGAAGCGCTGGATCTTGCCGGTCGCGGTTTTCGGCAAATCCGAACGCACGTCGATCCAGCGCGGATATTTCCAGGCTCCGGCCTTCTCCTTCACATGCGCTTTGAGGCTTTCGAACAGTTCGTCGTTCGAGGTGAAGTCCTTTTTGAGCACGACATAGGCTTTGGGTTTGAGCAGTCCGTCCGAATCCTCGTGCCCGATGACTGCGGCTTCCAGCACGGCTTCATGCGAAACCAGTGCGGACTCGACCTCGAAGGGTGAAACCCAGATGCCGCTGACCTTGAACATATCGTCGGTGCGGCCGCAGCAGCGCAGGAAGCCGTCGGCATCGCACAGGTATTTGTCGCCGGTATAGGTCCATTCTCCCGCAAAGGTACGGCGACTTTTCTCGCGCTGATTCCAGTAGCCTTCAGCCGAAGAAGCGCCACGCACGATGAGTTCGCCGATCTCGTCGACGCCGCACTCCTTGCCGTTCTCGTCGAGAATTTTTGCGTCATATCCGGGCACGGGTTTCCCGGAAGTGCCGTAGCGGATTTCGCCGGGGCGGTTGCTCAGGAAAATGTGCAGCATCTCGGTAGAGCCGATGCCGTCGAGGATGTCGACGCCGACCTGCTTCTTCCAGTTCTCGCCGACATGCGGAGGCAGCGCCTCGCCTGCTGAAACGCAGAGGCGAAGTCTTCTCGAGCCGGCTCCCTTCGTTGTGCGCTTATCTGCAAGCAAGGCCGCGTAAAGCGTCGGTACGCCGAAAAAGATGGAAGGCTGCTCCTGCTCGAGAATTTCGAATACGGAGTCCGGGGTCGGCCGGCCGGAAAGCAACACCGTGCTCGCGCCTACCGACATCGGAAACGTCATTGCATTGCCGAGACCGTAAGCGAAAAACAGCTTCGCCGCGGAATAAACCACATCGTCTTCCCGCACGCCGAGGATCTGCGCGGCATAGGTCTTGGCCGTATAGAGCAGCGAAGAATGCACATGTTTGGTGCCCTTGGGCTCGCCGGTGGAGCCCGAAGAGTAAAGCCAGAACGCGACCTCGTCCGACAGTGTCGGTGCAGCGAAAACGTCCGCGTTACCTTTCGCGAGAATCTCGTCCAGCGAATAGAGCGGGATGTTGCCGGTGGAAATCGCGTCTTTGTTTCCGGCGATGACGACCGCCTTTAACGATGAGACGCGCGCCAGTGCAGGCCCAACTACTTTCGCGAGCGCTTCCGAAACGAAGAGCACCGCTGCGCGGCTGTCTTCGAGCATATAGACGTACTGCTCGGTCGTAAGCAGCGTATTCAGCGGGATGGGGACCACGCCGCCGCGGATAGCACCCCAGAAGACGACCGGAAACGCGAGGGTATCGAGCGCGAGCATCGCCATCCGGCTTTCCTGTCCGAAGCCGAGGGCCGCAAGCCCGCTCGCGAAGCGGCAGCTTTCCTTCTGCAATTCGCCATAAGTCAGCGAGCGGCTGCCTTCCTTGAAGGCGGGTTTGCCGCTTCGTCCGGCATCGACGTTCGCGTCGACGAAATCACGGACGGCATTGTACGGACGCCGCTCCGTGATGGCCGCGAGATGCTCCATCCTTGTCGCTCCCTCATGCCGCCGTCTGGGTGGCGGCCCCATCGTGGGCCGGCTCGTTTGGTGGCCGGCCTTCGATGAATAATAATTCCAAGATGCGCGAAAACGGCTTTTCCCGCCGCTCTTGCTATTCCAATGCTATGGCAGCATGAATTATACTGCAATCCGGGAATTCGGATCATGGCCAAGCACCGCACCGACGCCACGAAAAAAGAAGCCGACGGGGATACGTTTTTGGCCCAGCTCGGCGATCGCGTTCGGGTCTTGCGCGCCCGGCGCGGCATGTCGCGCAAAGTTCTGGCGAGGCAGTCCAAGGTTTCCGAGCGCTATCTTGCACAATTGGAACTCGGCAAAGGCAACTGCTCGATCGTGCTCCTGCGCCGGATCGCGAAGGCGATGAGCGTTCCGGTGTCGGAACTCGTCGACGATCGTCCCGAACGCGAAGTCGAGCATCTGCTGCTCGAGCAGTTTCTGGATCGCCTGTCGCCGGCGGAGCGCGCGGAAGCGCGTGACGTGCTGCTGTCGCATTTCGGCGGGCCGACGAACGAAGATCGCCGCGGCCGGATCGCGCTGATCGGATTGCGCGGCGGTGGAAAGTCGACGCTCGGAAAACTCCTTGCGGAAAAGCTTGAGGCTCCCTTCATCGAACTTGATCGCGAAATCGAAAAGATCAGCGGAATGGCGCTTTCCGAGATTTTCGAAATGTTCGGTCAGCCTACTTTCCGGCGTCTTGAGCGGGAAGCGCTGGAAAAAGCGCTGGTCGATCATCCGCGCTTCGTGCTCGCAACCGGCGGCAGCCTCGTGACCGAGGCTGCGACTTATGAGCTGCTGCTCACCTCCTGTATGACCGTCTGGGTGCGTACCGGGCCCGATCAGCACATGAACCGCGTCATCGAACAGGGCGACCTTCGTCCCATGGCGGAAAATGCCAAGGCCATGGACGATCTGGTTTCGATCCTGAAAAGCCGCGAGCCCTTGTATGCCAAGGCGGATCGCGTCATCGACACCGAAGGCAAGAAGCCCGAGCAAAGCCTGCGCGAGCTCATCACCATGATCGACTATCCGAAGCCCGTAACCGAACGGCGGATCGCGTAGCTATTCGAGCGCCGGTGCGGCGAGTTCGGCAACCGCAAGATCGATATCGAGCCGGTCCGT
>CAUJKG010000201.1 GCA_963205465.1 Pseudomonadota bacterium
AAGGCCGGTCAATTCGCAGAACAATGCCCAGAACTTGTCGTTGGCAACGCCAATATTTAGCCACCCGTCGGACGCCGCGAAGGTTTCGTACGGACTGATCGTCGGGTGCGCATTGCCGCGCCGGCGCGGAACCACGCCGGTCGCGAAATACATTCCGGCATTGAATGTAAGCAATGACGCCATCGCATCGAGCATCGAAACGTCCACCCGGCCACCGCAACCACAGCGCTCTCTTTTTGCGAGAGCGGCCAATACAGCTTGCGTGCCGTAAAGACCGGTCACCAGATCAGCAATTGACGTGCCAACTTTCATGGGCGAGCCGTCTTGCTCGCCGGTGATGTCCATTACGCCGGACTCGCCCTGCAGAATGAGATCGTAGCCCGGACGCATCGCGTCAGGACCGGTACGGCCGAAGCCCGAGATTGCGCAGAGAATGAGACGATCGTTCTTCGCCGAAAGCTTCTCGTAACCAAGACCGAGACGCTCGAGCGTTCCCGGCCTGAAATTCTCGATGACGACATCAGCAACCGCCGCAAGCTTCAATATCAGATCGCGGCCGGCGTCCGACTTCAGGTCGATCGCACAACTTCTCTTATTGCGGTTCACTGAAAGATAGTACGCACTCTCGCCACCCTGAAACGGCGGGCCATAAGAGCGGCTTTCATCGCCCCGGCCGGGCTCTTCGACTTTGAGAACGTCGGCGCCCAGATCGCCGAGCAACATGGTGGCGAACGGCCCCGATACAACGCGACAAAGATCGAGGACTTTCACTCCCTCGAGCGCAGTTGCATCGGACCAGGACATCTGCAGGACAACCTCGTAACAGCGACGGTCGAGAGTGTGTCCGTGAGGGTGGTATTATCAAAATAGATAATTATTCTACCGTCATTGATATGGCAAATAATTGGCGGCCGCGACCTACTATATTTTGGAGCCGGCGTTAACTTTCCCCGGATTTAGTATCCCGCCCGGATCGAGCGCGTTCTTTATCTGCTTCATCAGCACCAGCTCGCTCTCGGAGCGATAGCGCTCCAATTCATCCACCCGGTAACTGCCGATGCCGTGCTCGGCGGAAATGCTTCCCTCGTGGAGGGCAACGATGTCGTGAACCAGGCGGTTCACGACCTTCGCATCGGTTACCGGCGGCACCACAACATTGAAATGGATATTCCCATCGCCAAGATGACCGAAGGCGTTGATCTTTGCGCCGGGAATCGAAGCACGCAATTTCTCTTCCGCTTCGCGCAGGAATTCCGGAACGGACGGGATCGGCACGGAAACGTCGTGCTTCACGCTCTTTCCTTCTTTCAGTTCCGCTTCGGTAATGCGCTCACGAAGCGCCCAGATCTGTGCCGCCTGCGTCTCGGATTCCGCAACCGTACCGTCGGTTGCGATCCCGCTCTCCAATACTTTCGCGAGCGCTTCGTCGACCCCCTCGCGCAAACCGGGAACACTTGCCGACGCCTCCAGCAGGACCATCCATCCACCGCCTGCGACCGGACATTTCAATCCGAAATGCTTTTCGACAATCGAGATCGAGTACGGCGAGATCAGTTCAAACGCAGTGATGACGTCGCCTATTCCGTCCTGCATCTGCTTCAGAAGATCAAGCGCGGCGCGCGGATCGGCGACCGACAGAAGACTCGTCACGACAAACTTCGGCTGCGGCATCAAACGCAGCACCACGGCCGTCACAATGCCCAGTGTGCCCTCGCTGCCGATATAGAGCTGCTTCCAGTCATACCCTGCATTGTCCTTTCGCAGATGGCGCAGGCCGTTCAGGATCGTCCCGTCGGCGCGCACCACTTCGAGACCCAGCACCAGTTGCCGCGTCATCCCGTAGCGCAGCACATTCGACCCGCCCGCGTTCGTGGAGACAATGCCGCCGATCTGCGCCGAACCTTCAGCCGCAAAGGCAACGGGAAGAATTCGGCCCGCAGCGCGGGCTGCATCCTGCACGGCTTGCACGATACATCCGGCTTCCACTTCCACCGTCATACCAACGGGATCGAGCTTCCGAATTGCATTCATCCGCGAAAGCGTGAGGACGATTTGCGTTCCACTCGGGTCCGGGATCGCTCCAGCCGCAAGGCCGGTATTGCCGCCTTGCGGGATAACGGAAACATGCGCCGCGGATGCGAGCCGCACGACGCCCGCGACTTCTTCTGCCGTGCGCGGACGAACAACGCACGCCGCAGAACCTTCTACGGTGTGTTTCCAGTCTTTCGTGTAGGCTGATGTATCTGCGGGGTCCGTGAGCACGCCGCTCTCCCCGAGCAGCGCGCGAAGTTCGCCGATAAGCTTCATCACTTCCTCACGGACGGCAGAGCGATCGCTACTTCATTACGAAGGGATAGCTCCGGTCGGGCTCGGTGCAGAGCCACACCGACTTTGTCTGCAAATATTCCTTGATCGCTTCGATGCCGCCTTCCCGGCCAAGACCGCTTCTCTTGTAGCCGCCGAAGGGGGACGTATAGCTGAGCGCGCGATAGGTGTTCACCCATACGGTGCCGGACTCCAGACGCTCGGAAGCGCGAAACGCCTTGCCCATGTCTTTCGTCCACACGCCGGCACCCAGTCCGTAAGCCGTGTCATTGGCGATCGTGTAGGCTTCCTCCTCCGTATCGAAGGGAATGACCGCAAGTACTGGACCGAACACCTCTTCCTGCGCAATGCGCATGCGCGTGTTGACGCCGGTGAAAATCGTGGGGGCGACAAACTGGTTGCCGGTCGCACCGGGAACGGAAGACGCGCCGCCGCCAAGCACGCAACGTGCGCCCTCCTTCTTCGCGATATCGATGTAACTGAGGACTTTTTCGTATTGCGGCTTCGTTGCCACGGGCCCGACATCGGTGGATGGCTGGAGCGGATCCCCCATCTTTGCTTTGCCTGCGACGTCGAGCAGCCGCTCCATGAATTTGTCGTGGATTGAACGCTGCAGAATCAAGCGCGAGCCGGCAATGCAGGTTTGTCCTGTAGCGGCAAAGATGCCCGCGATCACACCGAGCGCCGCGGCTTCGAAATCCGCATCTTCAAAAACGATGTTCGGCGATTTCCCACCAAGTTCGAGCGTGACATGTTTGATCTGGCGTGCGGCCGCTTCATAGATCTTCTGGCCCGAGATATCCGAGCCTGTGAACGCGATCTTCTTCACGTCCGGGTGTTCGACGAGTGCGGCGCCGGTTTCCGCTCCGAACCCGGTTACGGTGTTGACGACGCCATCCGGGAATCCCGCTTCCTTGAACAGCTTCATGAATTCGAGCGTCGATACCGACGTGAATTCCGACGGCTTGATCACGGCAACATTGCCGGCGGCCAGCGCCGGCGCCAGCTTCCAGGTCAAAAGAAGCAGCGGTGAATTCCAGGGCGTGATCATGCCGATCACGCCAAGCGGCTCGTAGCGCGTATAATTGAAGATGTTCTTCTTGTCGGTCGGGATGACGCTGCCTTCGACCTTATCCGCGAGGCCGCCGTAATAGCGGTACCACTCGGCGATATATTTCGTTTGCGACGCCATCTCGCGCAGCAGCTTGCCGTTATCGCGAACTTCCGTGACCGCAAGCCGCTCCGCGTGCTTGAGGATGACGTCGGCAAGGTTGGTGAGTATTTTTCCGCGTGCGGAAGGCGTCAGCGCGGACCATTCCTTGAACGCCGTTTTTGCGGCCGCTACGGCGCGATCGATGTCGGCCTTCGTGCCGCGCGCGACATTCGCCCAGACTTCCCCCGTATAAGGATCGGTGCTCTCGAAATACGCTCCAGACGCCGGGCCAACCAGCGCACCGCCGATGAAGTGATCGTAGGTCTGGGGAACAGCAGCCGTCTTGCGAACGGTCTCTGCGAGAGAACCGGACATCCCGAACTCCTCAGGAAAGCGATAGCTTCAACAATTTCGTGCGCCAGCTTAGAGCATGATCCCGAAAAGTGCGAAGCGGTTTTCGGGTAAGATCATGCTCAATCAAACAGTGAGTGACGAGGCTGGCGCACGGTGTCGCCAAGATCAAATCTCGACTTTATAGGTGAGCTTGATCTCGTCGCCGCACTCGCCCATCAAGCCCCAGGCATGCTTGGGCTGCTCGGAGATGATGACGTCGAGATCGCGCGGCTCGATGCCGGTCGCTTTCGGGACGCGCTGATAGATTTCGCGCACCAGTGTCTTCAACACGTCCTTCGAGCGGCCCTGGAAGGTTTCGATCTCGATGATGGTATAGCGAGCCGACCGTTCATGCGGCGGATAGATGAAGTCCGCCGCGTCCATCGGGAAGAAGCGCTGCAGCCGGCGCTCGCGCGGAAACGAGAAGGCAACCGAAATCGACTCGTTTACGGCTTCGGACATGGCATCGCGCACCGGCACGAGGTGCTCGCGGATTCCGTAGATTTTTGCTTGAGGCATTTTCTGTTCCGTTTTGGCTTATGGTTGTCTGATTACTTCGCGCGAAACGCCTTGCAGGCCCGGTCGGCCGCCGCGAAGGTTTCGGCAAGGTCGGCGTCGGTATGCCGAATGGAAATGAAGCGGCGATTGCCCGGAAGAACGAACAGACCCTGCCGGATCATCTCGCCTTCGAATTCCGCCATCTTCTTCGTGTCGGTCGCGATGATGTCGCGCCAGTTCTGCGGGACCTTGTCGGAAAACAGCATGTGCCACATGGGGCCTTCGCCGAAGACAAGGATGCCCATCTGGTTTGCGTCGAACACTTTCTGGAGACCCGCGCGAAGCTTGTCCGCCATCGCAAACACGCGATCATAGACGCCCTTCTCTTCCAGAATGTCGAGCGTCGCGAGCGCGGCAACACAGCCGAGCATGTGACCCTGCAGCGTGCCGTTCTGGTAGACGTAATCCGGCTTGCCCTTATTGCTCGGGTTTGCCTGATCCATGATGTCGGCGCGCCCGGCAACCGCCCCCATCGGCAGACCGCCGCCGAGGATTTTCCCGTAGGTCGCCAGATCGGGCGTGATGTTGAAATATTCCTGCGCGCCGCCGAGGCCATAGCGGAAACCGGTCACGACCTCGTCGAGGATCATCACGATGCCATGCTGCTTGGTGAGATCCCGCACGGCCTGCAGAAAACCCGGCTTCGGCGAAATGATGCGCTGGATCGGCTCAATGATGACCGCGGCAATATCCTTGCCGTGTTCGGCAAGGATCGATGCCAGCGTTTCGGGATCGTTATAGGGCGCGACCAGCATCAGGTCGCGGACAGCGTCGGGAATGCCGGCGGTATCCGGAATCGGGTTCGGGAAATTGTTCGGCGACTTCGGCGCAGTCGAGAGCTGCGCGTAGTCGTGGACGCCATGATAGGCGCCTTCGAACTTCAGGATCTTCGGCCGGCCGGTGAATGCACGCGAGAGCCGGATCGCATGAAAGGTCGAGTCCGACCCTGCCGTGGTAAAGCGGATTTTCTCGGCGCAGCGAATATGCGGCGTCACGCGGTTGGCGACTTCGATCGCCTGCTCGTTCAGGTAAGCAAAGAAATGCGTGCCGCGCTTCACCTGTTCGGTGAT
>CAUJKG010000202.1 GCA_963205465.1 Pseudomonadota bacterium
GGCCAACCGCATTCCCGCTCCGCGCTTGCTAGCGCCCTAGAAACGCCCCTCGGAGAGGAGCGGGATAAGAAGGAATATAGTCCTATAACAGAAGAAAGTCAAGATTTGTTGGATGCAGCAAAAGTCATTGCTGTCATTCCACGCCCGGGATATTCGTGAAGTAGTGATCGATCTCGAACGTGCCGAGGAAGCGGTAACCGAAGCGCGCGAACAGCGCTTTCAGTTCCTCGATCCGCTCCGAATAAAGTTCGACCTGCAGGTAGCACTGGTTTTCGCGCAGCGTGCGCTCCATGCCGGCAAGCGCGTTGAACTCATAACCCTCGATATCCATCTTCACGAGGATGTTCTTGCCGCTGAATTGATATTCGTCGTCGAATTTGATCTGCCGCACGCGGTGGGTGATCGCGCCTTCCGGCATGTCGGGCTGGGTGATGTAGGATTCGCCGCGATTGTATTCGTTCGACTCCGTCAACGTCACTTCAGCCGCCTGATCGCCGACCGCGAGTTTCATCGCGCGGACTTTGTCCTGCAGGTTGTTCGCGGCAAGATTGTCGGTAAGGCGGGCATAGTTGCCGGGATCGGGCTCGAACGCGATCACTTCTTTCGCCACCTTATTCGCAGCGATGATGACGCTGTAGAAGCCGGCATTGGCGCCGATATCGAGAAAGAGATCGAACGGCACCTTGGCCGCGACTTCGCCGAAGCGGTTGAGCTGCACCGGCTCCCACGAGCCGTCGCGGGCGATGTGATAGTCGATCAGATCCTTGTAGCCGACGACGAAATTGAGCCCTTGCGCCGTGACCGGGAAACGGTCGCGGTCGAGCGCGCGGTTCACGCGAAAGCGGACGCGCCGGAGCAGGCGCTCGAAAGCGCCTGCGGGCTTGACGAGAGGCTGTGTCAGGGGATTACGCGCGGCTGCCGCTGAACGGGAAGCTGCCGAAGGTGCCGGTGTCGGCATCGCCGCTGATCTTGTCGCCATCGACGGTGCCGGTGAAGGTGAGCGTCAGCGGCATCGGGTTGGTGATGTCGACCTTCCACGAAACCTTGTCGCCGTCGACGGTGCCGTCCTGCAGCGGGCCCGACTGGCCGTTGGCGGCCTGCGTGCCCGTCAGCGTCGCGCCTTCGGCCTTGAATTCGAGTTCGGCCTGCTGGGTGCCCATCGGCGTGTCGATCGAGATATTCCACTTTCCGTCTACGGCCATGGGAAGAGTTTCCTTGTTTGGGTTGAATGGCGTTGTTGCGATAAGACTAGCGTGGACAGCGTCTCAATTCAACGAAACCACGATGACACAGAAGAAATCCGCGTCGCCGCGACGTCCGCGTCCCGCCGACAATGCCTTCAAAGGCGACGATCTCCGCGGCGGCGTGAACGAGCCGACCTATGGCGGGGCGCTCTCCTTCATGCGCCGGCGCTACGCGCGCGACGCGGAAGGTGCCGATCTCGCGATCTGGGGCGTGCCGTTCGATGCCGCGACCTCGAACCGGCCCGGCACGCGCTTCGGCCCGCGTGCGATCCGGGCGGCTTCCGCGATCCTGGAAGGCGATCCGCAATATCCCTGGGGCTTCGATCCGTTTGCGAAGATGACGGCGGTCGATGTCGGCGACTGCGCGCTCGACTACGGCAATCACGACGAAACGCCGGGCGAGATCGAACGGCAGGCGGCGGAAATTCTGGGATCCGGCGCGACGCTGCTCACGCTCGGTGGCGATCATTTCGTGACCTATCCGCTGTTGAAGGCGCATGTCGCAAAGCATGGGCCGGTCGCGCTGGTGCAGTTCGACGCGCATCAGGACACCTGGCACCCGGAAGCAGGCCGCATCGATCACGGCTCCTTTGTCGCAAGAGCCGCGATCGAAGGGCTGATCGACGTGAAGCATTCGATTCAAATCGGCATCCGCACGCACGCGCCCGCGACGCATGGCATCGAGATCATCGACGGCAATGCGGTCGAGACGCTCGGCGTCGCTCGTGTCGTTAAGAAAATCCTGAAGCGGGTAGGGAAGCGGAAAGCCTATCTCACCTTCGATATCGATGCGCTCGATCCGGCGTTTGCGCCGGGCACCGGCACGCCGGTCGCGGGCGGGCTGACGAGCCGCGAGGCGCTGCTGATTTTGCGCGGATTAGCACCTGTGAATTTCGTCGGCTTCGACGTCATGGAAGTGTCGCCGCCTTACGATCAATCCGACATCACCGCGATCGCGGCGGCGCATATCGCGATGCATTTCGCGGCCATGGTGGCGCTGCGGCGGGGAACCAAATAGGCCGCCCGGCGGTTTTCTTCCCCGCCGTCACGAGGAGTCTTTCGCCAGGGCTTCATTTCGGCTAAGCGTCACTCCGTTTTTTGAGGAGCATGGCAATGAGCGCAACCAAAACGCGGATCGCGATTCTCGGCGCGTCGGGATATACCGGCTCCGAACTCGTGCGCCTGCTCTTGCGCCATCCGAATGCGGACATTGTCGCGCTGACCGCCGACCGCAAGGCCGGCAAGACCATGGCGAGCGTCTATCCGCAGTTCTTCGGCGTCGAACTGCCCAAGCTCATCACCATCGAGGAACTGGATCCGGCGTCGGTCGATCTGGTGTTCTGCGCGCTGCCGCACGGCACCACGCAGAAGGTCATCAAGGACCTTCTGGAGAAGGCGCCGAAGCTGCGGGTGGTCGATCTCTCGGCGGATTTCCGCATCCGCGATCCGCTCGCTTACGAACGGTGGTATGGCCACGCGCATCAGGCCGTCGAGTTGCAGAAAGAGGCGGTCTACGGCCTCGTCGAACTCTACCGCGACCAGATCAAGGGCGCGCGGCTTGTAGCCAATCCGGGCTGCTACACCTCGACCTCGATCCTCGCGATGGTGCCGCTGATCGAAGCCGGCGCGATCGAGACCGACGTCATCATCATCGATTCCAAGTCCGGCGTGTCCGGTGCGGGGCGCTCCGCGAAAGAGGAGATGCTCTACGCGGAAGTGGTCGAGGGCATGCATGCCTATGGTGTCGGCGGGCACCGGCACATGGCCGAACTCGATCAGGAATTTTCCGATGCCGCGAGCCGGCCGGTGATGCCGAGCTTTACCGCGCATCTGATTCCGATGAACCGCGGCATCTATGCCACGCATTATGTGAAGATGTCGGGCTCGACGACCGCCGAGCAGTTGCAGCGCATTCTCGCGGACTTCTATTCCGGCCAGCCTTTCGTGCGAGTGCTCGACTACGGCATGGTCCCGCAATCGCGGCATGTGCGCGGCTCGAACATGACCTTTATCGGGGTCGTCGCCGACCGGCGCACGGGAACGGCGATCGTGATTTCGACGCTCGACAATCTGGTCAAGGGAGCGTCGGGGCAGGCGGTGCAGAACATGAACGTCATGCTCGGACTGCCGGAAACCACCGGCCTCGATCAGATCGCGCTGTTCCCGTA
>CAUJKG010000203.1 GCA_963205465.1 Pseudomonadota bacterium
CCTTTTGATAAAGCTGCATGCTATCGACCTGGTCGGGCAGCTTGATCCAGAGGAAGATTCCGCCGGGCGCATCGTCGAATTCGGCAGCGGTGCCGAACTGCTCGTTCAGCGACTCCTGCAACGTAACCAGTTTTGTGCGAAGGGCTGCACGCAATTGCGGAACATGGCTTGCGAAATGCGGCTTGCAGAACTCGGCCAGCACCATCTGCTCGAGCGCGCCGGAACCGGCATCGGTCTTCAGCGCCAGCACGCGGGAGAGCACCTGCCACGGCGCGACGATGTAACCGACCCGCAGCGCCGGAGCGATGGGCTTCGAAAACGAGCCGATATAGATCACGTTCTCGCGCTGACTCATCGCGTAGAGCGCGGGAGGGCGCTCCCCGCTCCAGATCAGATCGGCATAACAATCGTCTTCGAAAATCGGCACATTATATTCATCCGCAAGCCGCAGCATCTCCAGGCGGCGCTCTTCGCTCAGGATCGTCGCGGTCGGATTCTGAACGGTCGGAATGGTGTAGATGAACTTCGGGCGCACGCCGCGGCTTTTCATCTGCGCGAGCGCATTGGCGAGCGCGTCCATCCGCATGCCGCCTTTATCAAGCGGAATGCCGGCGACATTCACGCCCATGCGGACCATGCGATTGATCGAACCCTGGTAACAGTCTTCCTCGTAGATCACGGTATCGCCACGCTCGCACAGCGCCGCATTGACGAGATCGAGCGCCTGCAGCGAGCCCGACACCATCACGATGTCGTCGGCACTGCACGAAATCTCCGCGCCGTGCTTCAGCTTCTGCGCAATGAACTCGCGCAGCGGCAGATAGCCCTGCGGGCCGGTGTTTACGGTGTAGTTGGATAGCGCGCGGCCATCGCGTGCGAGCACTTTGTCTGCCGCCTCGCGCAAGGCATCCACCGGCACCATGCCGGGATCGTTGTTGCCGCCGGTGAAGTTGTACCGGGCGCCACCCGTCCACTTTGCGGCTGGCGCTGGGAGGCTATCAGGAAACAGCGAAGAAAAATCGAACGCACGCGAGGACATATTGCACTCATCTCAGAAGCACTGCGCCAGACTATCCGGGAAAATGCGGGGTCTTGCCAGCCCTGCAAGCGAAGGAAACGCGCGCGAGCGCAGGAATTTACGCGGCCTCGAAAAGCGATATCAGCGGCGGCTCAAGAGTCCGCAGCAACGTCTTCCTTGAAGTCTCCCTCGGGAAGGCTGCTTACAAAGAATTTCGGATAGAGCCGCTTGAACTCCGAAATGATCTTGTCGGCCGGAACGTCGGCATAAGAGCCGCGGTCCAGGAGATATTCCATATGCCTGCGCCCAGCCGGATCATACGGCTGAAACAGGGAGTCGTGCTCGCCGTCGAATTCGAGCGGCGCAAGCTTGGCCCGCGCGCAAAGTGCGGCATCGAACGCGGGCGTGCATTTCACCCATTTCCCCTCGATGAAAAGCTCGATGTAGGAATGCCAGTGGAATATGTCGGTCTGCACGAAGTCATGCAGCTTCTTCGACGTGATGTGATTGCGGACATCGGCATAACCCGGCCGCGCCGGAATTCCGACCGCCCGCGCGCAAGCGGCAAGCAATGCCGCCTTGCCGACGCAGAACCCCTCGCCGGCCTTCAATACGTCGCTCGCGCGATAGGTTTCGTGCTTCGCGTAGTCAATATAGGGATTGTAGGAAATCAGGTCGCGAACCGCATAATAAAGCGCGATCGCCCGCGCCTTCTCGCCGGTAATTCCCTCCACCGTCCGGGTAGCCAAATTCACGACCCCAGGGTCAGCGCTATCCACGTAGCTCGCGGGCGACAAATATTCCTCGGCTGACATTTGCGTCTCACCTTTCTGGTTCGGCGGCGGGATCCCCTTCCAGCAATAGAGAAATTCCGGACGCGGCACGATGCCTTAAAAATACTACTTGATTTTGGGTGTCAGTTCATTTTGTATATAAATTACGTGAAATGACCATAATCACACAATTATTTAGTGATTAACGGCAGACACCTTTAGCCCAGCAGGCCCCGCAATGTCTCCTTTGACCCTCGCCCTCGTCGGCGGATTTCTGATCGGCGCCGTTTACGGCATCACCGTGCAGCGCACCGGATTTTGCCTGAACTCCGCCATGCGCGGGCTTCTCGTCACCGGCGACCGGCGCAAGCTCGCGAGCTTCGTGCTCGCCATGGCGGTAGCGGTATTCGCAACGCAGGTCTCCGCCGCATTCGGCCTGATCGACCTGCGCCGGTCCATTTATCTTTCGGCGCCGTCCTCCTGGCTGCTGATCCCGCTCGGCGGCGCCTTGTTCGGTTATGGGATGATCACGGCGAATGCCTGCGGCGCGCGCGCGCTGGTGCTGCTCGGCCAAGGCAACCTGCGCTCCTTCGTGGTGCTTCTGTGCCTCGGCATCGCCGCTTACGCGACGTTCAGTGGCGTGCTTGCTCCGCTACGTGCGGCGATCGCCAGTTCCACCATGATGGCTTTCGAACGGACTCCTTCGATTCCCCATCATCTCGAACCGCTCCTCGGCGCACGAAACGCGCATTTGCTGCCCGCCATTCTTCTCGCGGCGGTTCTTGCCGGTCTTGCTTTTCGTAGCCAGGCGTTCCGCAAGAGCCCGCGCGATATCATCGGCGGCGCCGTGGTCGGCCTCTTGATCGCAGCGGGATGGCTCGCGACGGGCTATTTCGGCGCAGACGAATTCGAGCCAGCGCCGATCGCGTCGCGGACCTTCAACGCGCCGATCGGCGAGACGAGCCAATACGCGATGCTCGCGACCGGCATGAAGCTGTCCTTCGGCATCACGGTGATACTCGGCGTGTTTCTCGGCGCACTCGCTTCCGCGCTGTTGAGCGGCAGCTACGAATTGCAGGGCTTCAGCCAGCCGAAGCAGATGCTTCGCTACATGGCCGGCGGCGCGATGATGGGTATCGGCGGCGCGCTGGCCTTAGGTTGCTCGATCGGCCAAGGCCTGACAGGCTTCTCCACGCTCAGCTTCGTATCGTTCCTGGCGATGACCGGGATCTCGATCGGATCGGCGCTGGCGCTGCGCGGGCCGCTGTCTTTTCCCGCGCGATCGGGAGCCGTAGCCGCATATTGAACAGCGGTAAAACGTCGCTTGGTAAACGATTGGTATCGTATTTCCGCAAATCCGCTTTTCCGATTTAGCGGAACCTAGAAGCTTTTTTGGAACAATCCCCCGAGACGACGGATCAGGGGGAGTCCACCCGGTGGATGATGTTGCGAGAAATATGGCCGCGCCCGCACCGGCTGGTGGCGCGGGAGAAATTCTTGGGCATGTCCATGCGGTCAACGGCTCGCAAGCGACGGTCGGCCTGCTCACCGCTGCGCTGAACGGCCCTAACCGCTCGGTGATCACCGTCGGCCGCTTTCTGAAAATTCAGACCGCCAAATCGCAACTGATCGGCATCATTACCGATGTTTCGATCCAGCGTGCGCTGGAAAACAACTACAGCGCGGTCGCACGCATCGACCTGATGGGCGAGATCGTCGCGCATGCCGGCGTCACGAAATTCCGCCGCGGTGTCGCCGGCTATCCGACCATCCACGACAAAGCCTTGCCGCTTTCGAACCGCGAGCTTCGCGTGATCTTCGACGAAGCAAGCCATGCCACGATCAGCATCGGCACGCTGCAGCAGGACACCACCGTCAACGCCCGCATCGAAGTCGACGAAATGCTGAACAAGCATTTTGCCGTGCTCGGCTCCACCGGCGTCGGAAAATCGACCGGCGTCGCGCATATTCTTGCGCAGACGATGAAAGTCCGTCCGCAGCTCCGCGTTTTCCTGCTCGATGCGCATAACGAATATCATCGCTCGTTCGGTACGATGGCCGACGTGATGAACCCCGGCAACCTCCGGCTGCCGTTCTGGCTGTTCAACTTCGAAGAAATCGTCGATGTCTTCTTTGCAGGCCGGCCCGGCTTGCAGGAAGAAGCCGACATTCTCGCCGAACTGATCCCGATGGCGAAAGCGGCTTACGGCAACTATCGCGGACCTGCGGACCGCCCCGCGATCAAGCGGTCTGACGCCAAGAACGTCGGGTATACCGTCGACACGCCGGTTCCCTATCGCCTCGCCGATCTCCTGGCGCTGATCGACGACCGCATGGGCAAACTCGAGAACCGCTCCTCGCGCATGATCTATCAGCGGCTGATCACGCGGATCGAAACCGTCAGCAACGATCCGCGCTACGCCTTCATGTTCGAGCGCGCCAATGTCGGTGGCGATACCATGGCCGAGTCGATCAGCCAGCTGTTTCGCCTGCAGCCGGGCGGCAAGAACATGACCATCATGCAGCTCGCCGGCTTCCCGTCCGAAGTCGTCGAGCCGGTTGTGTCCGTGCTGACGCGGCTCGCCTTCGACTTCGGCCTCTGGAGCGACGGCGCGGTGCCGCTTCTTTTCGTCTGCGAGGAAGCGCACAAATACGCTTCCGCCGACCGCACTGCCGGCTTCGCGCCCACCCGCCGCGCGCTTGCGCGCATCGCCAAGGAAGGCCGCAAGCACGGTGTCTATCTCGGACTCGTGACACAACGTCCCGCCGAACTCGATCCGACCATTATTTCCCAATGCGGCACGCTCTTCGCGATGCGCATGTCGAACGACCGCGATCAAGCGCTCTTGCGCTCCGCGGTCGCCGATCACGGCGCGGATTTATTCGCTTTCGTGCCGTCGCTCGGCACGCGGGAAGCGCTTGCCTTTGGTGCCGGAGTGCCCCTCCCGACGCGCCTCACTTTCCCTGAACTCCCTGCTGCTTCCATTCCGCGGAGCGAATCCTTCATCCGCAATACCGGCCTCAATGCGGAAGAGATCGAGCAGGACTTCATCGGTGCGGTCGTCGATCGCTGGCGGCGCGCCACCATGAGTCAGCAGAACGCGCATGACGAGCCGCTGCGCGCTCCATCCTCGGCGACGGAAAGCGCGCCGCTGCAACCGGCAATATCGCCACCCCAGAGCGGAGCGGCGCCACTCGAAACGAGCCGTGTCAGTTTGTTGAAAAGGCCGATCACACCAGCGTAACGCAAGCCTGTC
>CAUJKG010000204.1 GCA_963205465.1 Pseudomonadota bacterium
GCGCCTTCCGTTCGCCCGGACGAATCCCGCTCGCGAACCGTGATGGTTTTATGTAGGGCGCTCAGTGCCCGCTTGGCAAGCAGAGACACTAACTCTCTCGATTTATTGATTTATTTGCCGGAAATTTCCACGGTAAACGCCGGTTTAACTTAAACCCCGCTACAAAAGCCCCCGAATTTGACGGACGGGGCAGGCATGCGGATTGCCGGTATTTTATTGGGATTGGTGCTGGCGGCGGGGTTTTCGGGGCCTGTTTATGCCCAGCAAACCGCCGGGCAGCGGACGCTCGCGCTCGATGCGCGGCTGGCCGGCGACGCCAACCGGACCCGGCTCGTCATCGATCTCAACCGCAAGGTCGAGGTCCGGGCCTATCAGATCGCCAATCCCAACCGGATCGTCGTGGACCTGCCGGAGGTGACCTTCGACCTGCCGGTGGGGGCGGGGAAGCAATCCCGCGGGCTGGTCGCGGCCTATCGCTACGGCAATTTCGCCCCCGGCAAGGCGCGGATCGTGATCGACCTGCGCGAGCCCGCGAACATCGACAAGACCTTCGTGATCCCCGCCGTCGAGGACCAGCCGGCGCGGCTCGTGATCGATCTGGTGCGGACCGACGCCGCCACCTTCCTGAAACAAGCCATCATTCCCGAAAAACCTCAGCCCAACGCGCAGGTCCAGCAGCAGACCACCGATACGCGGCCGCTGATCGTGATCGATCCGGGCCACGGCGGCCCCGATACCGGCGCCATCGCCAAAACCGGCGACGAGGAAAAGGAAGTCGTGCTCCAGGTTGCGAAGCAGTTGCGCGCCGAGCTTTTGAGAACCAGCCGCTATCGCGTGCTCATGACGCGGGACGACGACACCTTCGTGCCGCTCGAAGAGCGCGTCTCGATCGCCCGCACCAACGGGGCTTCACTCTTTATATCGGTGCATGCGGACTCGCTCTCCAAGGGAACGGGCGAGGCCTCGGGCGCCACCGTCTATACGGTTTCCGAGCGCGCCTCCGACAAGGAAGCGCAGAGCCTGGCCGATAAGGAGAACCGCGCCGACATTCTGGCCGGCTACAATCTCGCGACGCAGCCGGACGACGTTGCCAACATTCTCTTCAATCTCGCGCAGCGCGACACCATGAACGCGTCGGCGATGTTCGCGCGCACCCTGGTCGGCACGCTCAAGAAATCCGCGCGGCTGCACAAGTCTCCGCTCAAGTCGGCAGGCTTCGTCGTGTTGCGGTCGCCGGAGGTTCCCTCGGTCTTGCTCGAACTCGGCTATCTCTCGAGTCCGGCCGATCTCAAGCAGATGACGTCCGATGCCTGGCGCGAGAAGGTTTCGCGCTCCGTGGTCGAGGCCATCGACAAGTTCTTTGCCAGCCGTACTTCCACCGTCGTAGGCCGATAGGGCTCCCCGCGCTATATACCGGCGGCGAGGGAACGGGGACGAGTCGAGCGGGTGCCCACCGACTATTACAGGCCGATCGCGAATGCGGTGGGGCGTCTTGCGCCTAACACCGTCGCTGCACGTCGCTCGATCTACGATCAGGCGCGGCAATTGCTGTTCGAGGAAGCGCAGCATGCGCGCCCGCCGATGGCGGTCAGCGAACTTTTCGCCGAACAACGCGCGCTCGAAGATGCGATCGAGCGTGTCGAAGGCGAGTTCGCGGCTGAAGAGCGCCCGCAGCGCCGCGTGCACCCCCTGCAGCGACAGGTACAGACGGAAGCCGAATATCCGGATGACGAAGCCTTCCATCCGCATGCAGCGGAGGAACCGGTCTTCGTTCCCGAACCCGGCTATGGCCCCGAGCAGGACGATCCGCTCGAGCGGGAGGAGTTGCCGGAGCCGGAATATGTGCCGGAAGAGCACTACGATCCCGAGCCCGCGCCGCAACCCGATCCTCGTACGCAGGCGCGTGCCGAACGGCTGGCACGGCAGCGTCCGCCGAAGCCGTCTGCCGCGCAAGCCGACGAGCGCAGGAAACCGCGCGGTGCGCGCCGCGCGCCGCCGCGCCGGGCCGCTTCGCGCAAAACCTCGACGCACATCGTCATTCTGATTGCGGCTCTGCTGGCGCTGTTCATCGCAGGCGCAGGCGTGGCCTACGTGACGTTTTTCGGCTGGCCCAGTTTCCGCGCGGCACAGCAGCCCAAACAGGTGCAGCCGCAGCAAAAACAGGAGACGCCGCCACCGGCAAAGGACGACAACACCGAGAAAATCCGCAACCTGCTGGACAGCGCTTCCAAGGCGCTGGAGGGCGGCAACCCCACGGCTTCCATCCAGTATCTGACGGAAGCCATCGTGCTTTCGCCTAAATACGATGCCGCTTATACCTTGCGCGGCCATTCTTACTTGCAGGCGGGCGATCCCGCGCGCGCCATCGAAGATTTCTCCGAAGCGATCAAGCTCGGCAGCCGCGATTTCTATGCTTTCATCGGCCGCGCTGTTGCCCATCGCAGGCAGCGCGATTATCCGCGCGCTATCGCCGACTATAATGAGGCCATCAAGCTCAGGCCGGACCACGCCGGCGCCTGGAACAATCGCTGCTTCGTCAATGCGATTGCCGGCAATCTGGAGATGGCAATCGCCGACTGCAACGAGTCCTTGCGGCTATTGCCGAACGAGCCGAACGCACTCGACAGCCGCGCGCTCGCTTATCTCAAGCAGGGCCAGTGGGATGCCGCCATCGCCGATTATGATGCGGTGCTGAAGGTCGCGCCGAACACGGTGAGCGCGCTTTACGGCCGCGGTTTCGCGAAGCTGAAAAAAGGCGACCGCCGCGGGCAGGCGGATATTTCCACCGCCACTGCTGCTGCGCCGAATATCGCTCAGGAATTCGAGCGCTATGGCGTGAAATAACTCATGAAGCTCCGCATTTTCCCGCTAGCCTTCGCTGTTTTCGTTTTCTGCTGCGTCCACGCGCAAGCCGACGACTTCGATGCCTGCGTGAAGCAGAAAGGCGAGGTGGCGATCCACGCCTGCTCTGCGGCGATCTCTTCCGGTCAATATAAGGGTGACCG
>CAUJKG010000205.1 GCA_963205465.1 Pseudomonadota bacterium
GGTGTTCGATGCCGCACGTGCAAGCTATGAAATCACTGATCTGCAGCGCGCGATCCAGAATCTCATCATGACGAATATCCGTACCGTGATGGGTTCGATGGATCTCGACATGCTCCTGTCGCATCGTGACGAGATCAACGATCGCCTGCTCAAGGTCGTCGATGCCGCGTCGTCGGTCTGGGGCGTGAAGATCACGCGCGTCGAAATCAAGGATATCGTGCCGCCGGCCGACCTCGTCGCCGCGATGGGCCGCCAGATGAAGGCAGAGCGCGACAAGCGCGCCGTGGTGCTCGAGGCCGAAGGCCAGCGGCAGTCGGAAATCCTGCGCGCCGAAGGTGAAAAGCAGTCGCAAATTCTCGAAGCCGAGGGCCGCCGCGAAGCTGCCTTCCGTGACGCCGAGGCGCGGGAACGTCTTGCCGAAGCCGACGCGAAAGCGACCACCGTGCTCTCGCAGGCGGTCGCCGGCGGACAGGCGGCGGCGCTCAATTATTACATCGCCGAGAAATACGTGAAGGCGATGGAGGAGTTCGCGCGCTCACCAAACCAGAAAGTTTTCATGCTGCCTTATGAGGCGACCGCGATCCTCGGCTCGCTCGGCGGCATCGCCGAGTTGTCGAAGTCCGTGTTCGGCGACAACCGCCCGGGTGCCGGCAATTCGCCGACCGGCCCGCGGCGCGGCGAGTAAAAGGGGACTTGGCGATGAATTTTTTCGCGCAGCTCGGTAACTGGAACTGGTTCATCGTCGGCGGGATTCTGCTCGCAATCGAGGTGATGGTGCCCGGCACCTATATGCTGTGGCTCGGGCTCGCCGCGATCGCGACCGGCGTGATCGGATTCATCCTGCCGCTTTCGTGGCAGCTACTCATTGTCGTCTTTGCGGTTCTTGCGGTTGTTTCCGTGTTGATCGGCCGCAAGCTGCAGCCGCGCGCGGAGCCGGATTCCGACAAGCCGTTTCTCAACCGGCGGGCGGATGCCTTCGTCGGACGGATCTTTACCCTGGAAGAGCCGATCGTTTCCGGCGCCGGCCGCGTGCGGGTCGATGACACGACGTGGCGCGTGACGGGGCCGGATTGTCCAGCGGGAACAAAAGTGCGGGTCGAGCGCGCGGACGGCGCAACGCTAATCGTCCAGCCTGCCAATTAGTTTTTATTGAAGCACGATTTTCCGAAAACCGTTTCGCATCCCCGGATCCTTGTCCGGGGACACGCTTTTCGGGATCGTGCTTAAGCGACGCCGATCCGCAACAGATCGTGCAGGTGCACGAGACCGACCGGTTTTCTGCCTTCGACCACGAAAAGCGCGGTGATGTTCGAAGCGTTCAGGAGTTCGAGCGCTTCGGACGCAAGCTGATCGCCGCGCGCGGATTTGGGATTGCGGGTCATCACGTCGTCGGCCTTCGACGACAATAAATCCGCGCGCATGTGGCGGCGCAGATCGCCGTCGGTGATGATGCCGAGCAGATTGCCGTCGCCGTCGCGGACGCCGACGCATCCAAATCCTTTCGCGGACATCTCCACGATGGCGCTCGACATCGGCGTGCCGCTTCGAACCAGCGGCAGCTTCTCGCCGGTGTGCATCAAATCGCGCACGAAGGTGAGATTTGCGCCCAGTTTGCCGCCCGGATGCAGCGCCTTGAAATCCAGCGCAGTAAAGCCGCGGCTTTCCAGGAGCGCCACGGCAAGCGCATCGCCGAGCGCGAGCTGCATCAAGGTCGACGTCGTCGGCGCCAGCCCGTGCGGACAGGCTTCCTGGGCGAGCGGCAGGATCAGCGTGATGTCGGCGGCCTGCGCGAGCGCGGAGTTCGGCTGCGAGGTGATGGCAATCAGGGTCACGCCGAAGCGGTTTGCGTAGTTGACGAGATCGCGCAGCTCCGCGGTCTCACCGGACCAGGACAGCGCGAGGATCACGTCGCTTTTGTCGGAGATGACGCCGAGATCGCCATGGCTCGCCTCGCCGGGATGGACGAAATAAGACGGCGTGCCGGTCGAAGAGAGCGTCGACGCAATCTTGCGCCCGATATGGCCGCTCTTGCCCATGCCGGTGACGATCACGCGGCCGGATTCGCCGCGAGGGCCGGAAACCGCGCGGATTTTCTCCACAGCCTTGTCGAAGCTCGTGCCGAGTTCGCCGGCGAAAGCGGCCGAAAGCGCGCTCAAGCCGCTCGCTTCGGCTGCAAATGTGCGTAGCGCCGAGGCGCTGTGCGGCGACGGGGTCGTTGCAGCGGCGGTTTTGCTGGGCTTTCGCATCGGAACCTTGGAGCAGGCCCGGCCAGGGCCGAAACGGGTCGATTTCCTAGCATGGCGTGGGGTGAAAGGGCCAACCGCCGGGCCGGCACAACGAATGGTTAACCATGTCCATTTTACCTTCGTTAACCATCCAAGCCACGTCAGGACCGCGGAATTGCCGGGTCGTCAGTCGCCAAAGCCGGTTTTTGGATGCTGGCGGGCTTTGTCTGCCGGCCTGATCGTGCTTGCCGCGACCGGTGCCGGGCTCGCGCAGCAGAACGATGGCGACCGGCGCAATACGGAAAACCCGCCATCGATCGTGGATCGCCTGCTCGACTCGCCCCGCGTCGTCGTACCCGGGCCCATGACCAGGCCAATGAGCAGACCTACGACCGGGGCCGGTACGACCGGCTACGTCTCGCAGAAAAAGAAAAATCCGGCTCCGAAGAAAAAGCTTTCGCCGACCGCCTACGAAGCGCAGTCGGAAGAGTCTTTTGTCGCACGCAAGTCGCGGTTGCCGGCCCGGCCGAAGCAAGTGGCGGCTCCGGTTCTGGATCCGAAACTTGCGGCACGCAATCCGTCTCTGCGGCGCGTGCAAAGTGCGGACACATCCGACATTACCGGCTCGATCACGCCGCTGCGCGTCCGCCGTGTGCAGGCGGAGGACGAGCCGTTCGGTCCGGTCGGGGTTCGCGCCGGTGCTTTCCTTCTCCGCCCCAGTATCGAGTTGCAGACCGGTCACGACTCCAACGCGCAGAAAGTCGCGAACGGGCAAAGCTCGTGGTTCAACACCGTGACCGGGCAGCTGCAGGCGCAATCGCAGTGGCAGCGCCATGAACTCGTGTTCGATCTGCGCGGCTCCTACACCGCCTATAATAACGTCGAGGGGCTCGATAAGCCGGAGATGCTCGCGAGCCTGAAAGGGCGGATCGACGTCAGCGCGCTTTCGCGGATCGAACTCGAAAGCAAGTTCGGGCTGACCACGCAGTTTCCCTCGAGCCCCGATGCCGTCGCCGCCGTGCGCCGGCAGCCCAACGTCTATTCCTTCGAGCAGACAGCCGCATGGGTGCAGCGGTTCAATCGTTTCGAGGCGACGATCGGTGCTGGCATCGAGCGCAATGTCTATCAGGATGCGGAGCTGACGAACGGCGCCACACTCAGCCTCGAAGACCGCAACTACAATGAATATTCGGCGCGTCTGCGCGGCGCTTACGAATGGAGCCCGGATACGCGGCCCTTCGTCGAGGTAAGGGTCGATCACCGCGAGCGTGATTTGCCGGTGGATTTCAGCGGGCTGGCGCGCGACTCCAACGGCTACGTGCTGCGCGCAGGCATTACCCTTGGGCGAAAAGAGCGGCTTTCCGGCGAGTTTTCGGTGGGCTTCGCGCATCGCAGCTACGCCGACCCGACGCTCAACGACGTGCAAGGCATGATCTACGACGCCTCTCTCGTGTGGCTCGCGACTGGACTGACCACCTTGCGCTTCAACGCAACCTCGGGGATCGAGGAAACCGCGGTGCCCGGCGCGTCCGGCGTCTTGCGCCATGACGTGAAGTTCACCGTGGAGCATGCGCTGCGCCGCTGGCTGGTGGCGTCGGCGAGCATCGGCTGGTTGCGTGACGATTACGTCGGCGCGGGCATCACCAACGATTACCTGCGAAGCTCACTCGCGCTCACTTACTCGCTGAACCGCTCGCTCGCGCTCAAGGCAGAGTATCGCAACGAGCAGCTCTCCTCGACCAATCCCGGCGCGGACTACTCGGCAAATATCTGGCTCCTCGGCGTCCGCCTGCAGCGCTGATCCGCGAAACGGCCCTCTTGGGCCGCGTTTGCGGCGGTTAACAATTCTTTACCGGTTTACACGGCATTTATGACGTCATGCGGCCGACCTCGGGGTGGCCGCCTCGCGAAGTTTGTATTGCGTAGGTAGCGAGGACGAGATGAGTAGATTTGCGTTCGCGGCGCGCGTTTGCGCCGCGCTTGCGGTGATAGTCGCCGTGTCGGCTTGTGCCAGCGATCCCACCACGACCCAAAGCACGGCGGAGCCGATCCGTTCGCACAATCCTCCGGCGAAACAAACGCCCGTCCGCGTCGCGCAGCCCGCCCGCCAGCAGGCGCAGCATCCGGCGATGTCGCCGCAGGCGATCGCAAACGACAGCGCGAACTTCAAACATTGCATTGCTTCGCTCGGGCCGCAGGCGCAACGGCGCGGCATCTCGCCCGCGGTCTATGCGCGCGAGACGCGCGATCTCGATCCCGACATGAAATTGCTCGAACTGCTCGACCGGCAGCCCGAGTTCACCAAAGCGGTGTGGGATTACGTCGATCAGCTCGTTGCGGAGCGGCGCATCAAACAGGGCCGCGAGATGTTCGCCCAGCACCGCGCGACGTTTCAGCGGATCGAGCAGACCTATGGCATCGATCCTTATGTGTTTGCCGCGATCTGGGGCATCGAATCCAATTTCGGCGCGAACAAAGGCGACCGCGACGTGATCCGTTCGACCGCGACGCTCGCCTGCATCGGCCGCAGGCAGGAATTCTTCCGCGCCGAATTTCTCGCGGCAATGGAAATCGTCGCGCGCGGCGATATCCAGCGTTCGCATTTCAAGGGTTCGTGGGCGGGCGCGTTCGGCCAGACGCAATTCATGCCGACGACCTTCAAGCGGCTTGCGGTCGATTTCACCGGCGACGGCCGTCGCGATCTGGTCGATACGGTCGCCGACGCGCTGGCGTCGACTGCGAACAATCTTTCCAAGAACGGCTGGCAGCGCGGCATCAGCTGGGGCTACGAGGTCGAGCTTCCGCGCAATTTCAATTTCAAACTCGCGAACCGCAACACCAAGAAGTCGGCGCAGGAGTGGGCGTCTCTCGGCGTGAAGCGCGTGCGCAACCAGCCATTCCCGCAAACGCAAGGCTATATTCTCGCGCCTGCCGGCGCGCGTGGCCCCGCATTCCTGATGACGCGGAACTTCGAAGTGATCCTGCGCTACAATCCCGCGGATGCCTATGCGCTGGCGATCGGCCATCTCGCGGATCGTATCCGTGGCGCGGGGCCGTTCGAGGCGGACTGGCCGCGCGGGGAACAGGTGCTGTCGCGTTCCGAGCGGATCGAGTTGCAGGAGCGGCTTTCCGCGCTCGGCATTTATAGCGGTGCAATCGACGGCAGGCTCGATGACAAGACGCGGGTCGCGCTGCTCGAATACCAGCAACGCAGCGGCATCACGCCGGACGCTTTCGCTACTGCCGCGCTGCTGGAGCGGCTGCGCCGGGGGCGCTAGCTATACTGCCTGCCGCCTTTCGGGAGCACGGCAGGTTCCGCCTTGCATTGGCCCCGAATTGCGGACAGGTTTGCGGGCATGAAGCGCATGCTCTCCGCCGTTCTCTTCGCGATCGGGTTTGCCGCGATGCCACTCGTGGCGGCGGCCCCCGCGCAGGCGCAGAATCCGTTCACGATCTTCGAGCGGCTGTTCGGCCCGCGCTGGCAGCCGGAGGCGCCGCCAAAGCCCGAACCTCCGCGCGAGCGCGAAGACCCGGCCGTCGGCACCGTCTATCTTTCCGCTGCCGCCGCCGATGCCGATACCAAGCGGCAGGAGCCGCCACAGGAATATGTCGTCGTGATCGGCGACACCATGGCCGAGCAGTTGGCGCAGGGGCTCGCCGAAGCCTTCTTCACCGAGCATCCGGAAGTCGCGGTGATCAAGAAGGTGCGCGCCGCTTCCGGCCATGTGCGCCAGGATTTCTATAACTGGGTGACGGAAGCAGGAAACATCGTCGCGAACGACCGCGCGACCGCTTTCGTCGTCATGCTCGGGGTCAACGATCGCCAGCAGCTTCGCGATGAGAAGGGCTTTCACGACTTCCGCAGCGACCGCTGGCGCGAGATCTACGCCAAGCGCATCGACGATTTTCTCGCCAAGCTGAAAGAGAAGAATACGCCGATCTACGTCGTGGGCATGCCCGCGGTCAGTCTGCAACGCGGCAGCGCCGATATGCAATACGTCAACGAGATTCTGCGCGAACGCGCGGCGCGCGCCGGCGTTCGCTATGTCGACATCTGGGAAGGCTTCGTCGACGAGCAGGGTCAGTTTGCTTCCACCGGTCCGGCGATGGACGGCCAGATGCGCCGTCTTCGCGCCGGCGACGGCGTGCATTTCACGCGCTTCGGGTCGCGCAAGCTCGCGCATTTCGTGGAGCGCGATCTCTTGCGGCTGTTCGAGTCGCGCGTGCGCAGTCCCTTCTTGCCTTATGGGCTCGATCAGGGGCCGAACCTCTCAGGCGTGCGACCTGCGATCGGGCCCGTGATTCCGTTGACCACGCCGATCGGGCAAAGCCGCGTGCTTGAAGGGGCTGCGGAGAAAGCCGACCTGCCGCCGGTGCGGATCGACGAGAACACCAAGAAGACGCTGGTGGAGGGCGTGCCGCAGCCGCCGGTCGCCGGGCGCGCCGACGATTTCCGCTGGCCGCGGCCGGAAGCGAGCAACTAGCATCAATGTCATTCCGGGGCGCGAGCGATAGCGCGCGAACCCGGAATCCAGAGCGACATGTCTAGGATTTATCTTGTGGTTCTGGGTTCCGGATCGCCGCCAACCAAGTCGGACTTGTCCGACTCGGTCATTTTCTATTCCGATCTCGGGTAAACCCGAGATCGGTGCGGCGCCCGGAATGACAAGTAGGTGACTGCGCTCACCGCGGCAGTGTCGTCTCGCCCATCAGGAATTTGTCGACGGAGTGCGCGGTCTGGCGGCCTTCGCGGATCGCCCACACCACGAGCGACTGGCCGCGGCGAAGATCGCCGCAGGCGAAGATCTTTTCCTTCGAAGCTTTGTAGTCGGCGACGTTGGCCTTCACGTTGCCGCGCTGGTCGAGTTCGACGCCAAGGTCGTTCACCATGCCTTCATGCACGGGGCTGACGAAGCCCATGGCGAGCAGCACGAGTTCGGCGTCGAGATCGAACTCGCTTCCGGCAATCGGCTTCAGATTCGTATCGACGCGTGTGCAGCGGAGTTTCTTCACCTTGCCGTTCTCGCCGATAAACTCCTTGGTCAGCACCGAATATTCGCGCTCGGCACCTTCCTGCTGGCTCGAGGAGATGCGCAGCTTCAGCGGCCAGTCCGGCCATATCAGGAGCTTGTTCTCCTTCACCGGCGGTTGCGGCATGATTTCGAGCTGCGTCACCGACTTCGCACCCTGACGCACCGACGTCCCGATGCAGTCGGAGCCGGTATCGCCGCCACCGATGACGACGACGTGCTTGCCGGTCGCGAGAATTTCCTTCGCGCCGTGCAGCGGTTCATTGCCGACGCGGCGGTTCTGCTGCGGCAGGAATTCCATTGCGAAGTGAATGCCGTCGAAGTCGCGGCCGGGGATCGGCAGGTCGCGGCCTTTTTCTGCGCCGCCTGCGAGCACGACCGCATCATGCGTGCCGACGATATCGGCGATGGGAGCGTTCACGCCGACATGCTTGCCGTAATGGAACGTGACGCCTTCGGCCTGCATCAGTTCCACGCGGCGGTCGATGTAATGCTTTTCCATCTTGAAGTCGGGAATGCCGTAACGCAGCAGGCCGCCGGCCTTCTGGTTCTTCTCGAAGAGATGCACGTCATGGCCGGCGCGGGCGAGTTGCTGCGCGCAAGCAAGGCCCGCCGGGCCGGAGCCGATCACGGCGACCTTCTTGCCGGTCTTGTGCAAGGGCAGCTGCGGTTTGACCCAGCCTTCTTCATAGGCGCGATCGACGATCGCGCATTCGATGGTCTTGATCGCGACCGGCGTGTCTTCGAGGTTCAACGTGCAGGAAGCTTCGCACGGCGCCGGGCAGATGCGGCCGGTCATTTCCGGAAAGTTGTTGGTCGAGTGCAGGTTGCGCGCGGCCTCTTCCCAGTCGCCGCGATAAACCAGATCGTTCCAGTCGGGAATCTGGTTATTCACCGGACAGCCGTTGTGACAATACGGAATGCCGCAATCCATGCAGCGGGCGGCCTGATCGCGCGTGTTCTGCTCGGAGAGCGGCTCCACGAATTCGCGATAGTGCTGGATGCGCTCGGCAACCGGCCGATAGGGCCGCTCCTCGCGCTCGATTTCGAGGAATCCTGTGATCTTGCCCATTTTACTCAAGCCCCCGCAGCGAGACGCGGCTGTTCTTGTGCGATTTTCTGCATTTCGCCGAGCGCGCGGCGGAACTCATGCGGCATCACCTTGCGGAATTTGCCGATATAGCCGTTCCAGTCCGCGAGAATGTCGGCGGCTCGCTTGGAGCCTGCATATTTCGCGTGGTTTTCGATCAGGTGCTTGAGACGTTCGGCGTCGTAGCGACCCAGATGTTCTTTGACGAGGATGCGGGTTACCGCTTCCGGATCGCCGGACTCGACGACTTCTTCAAGTCCGACCATCGCCATGTTGCAGCGGGACTTGAACGTGCCGTCTTCGTCGAGCACGTAAGCGATGCCGCCGGACATGCCGGCCGCGAAGTTGCGTCCGGTCTGCCCGAGCACGACCACAATACCGCCGGTCATGTATTCGCAGCCGTGATCGCCGGTGCCTTCCACGACGGCGATCGCGCCGGAGTTGCGCACCGCGAAGCGCTCGCCGGCGACGCCACGGACGTAGCATTCGCCTTCGATCGCGCCGTAAAGCACGGTATTGCCGACGATGATCGACTCCTCCGGCACGAAGGCGCCGTCTTCCGGCGGACGCACGACGATCTTGCCGCCTGACAGTCCCTTGCCGACATAGTCGTTGGCTTCGCCTTCGAGGTCGAAGGAGACGCCGCGCGCAAGCCACGCACCGAAAGCCTGTCCCGCCGTGCCCTTGAAGCGAACCTGGATCGTGTCCGCAGGCAAGCCGGCATGGCCGTAGCGCTTCGCGACTTCGCCGGAGAGCATCGCGCCGGTCGAGCGGTCCACGCTCTTGATCGGCATCTGAATGCGGACCGGCGCGCCGCGATCGAGCGCGGCCTTCGCCTCGACGATCAGCTTGCGGTCGAGCACACGCTCCAGATGATGGTTCTGGCGTTCGGCGTTGTAGATCGCGACACCCTTCGGCGCGTTGGGCTTGGCGAAGAGCTTCGAGAAGTCGAGGCCGTTCGCCTTGGCATGCGCGATGACCTTGGTGCGGTCGAGCATCTGCATCTGGCCGACCATCTCGTTGAAAGTCTTGTAGCCGAGCGAAGCCATGATCTCGCGCACTTCTTCGGCAACGAAGAAGAAGAAGTTGATGACGTGCTCGGGCGCGCCCTTGAAGCGCTTGCGCAAGACCGGATCCTGCGTCGCGACGCCGACCGGGCAGGTGTTGAGGTGACACTTGCGCATCATGATGCAGCCCGCCGCGATCAAGGGTGCGGTGGCAAAGCCGAATTCATCCGCACCGAGGAGCGCGCCGACGATGACGTCGCGGCCGGTCCTGAAGCCGCCGTCGACCTGCACGCAAATGCGGCCGCGAAGACGATTATGCACGAGCGTCTGATGGGTTTCGGCAATGCCGACTTCCCATGGGCTTCCCGCGTGCTTCAGCGAAGTCAGCGGAGACGCGCCGGTGCCGCCTTCATAACCCGAGATCGTGACGTGATCCGCACGTGCCTTGGAGACGCCGGCGGCAACCGTGCCGACACCGACTTCGGAGACGAGCTTCACCGACACGTCGCCGGTCGGGTTCACGTTTTTCAGGTCGTAGATGAGCTGCGCGAGATCCTCGATCGAATAGATGTCGTGATGCGGCGGCGGCGAAATCAGGCCGACGCCGGGCGTCGAGTGACGGACCTTGGCGATCACGTCGTCGACCTTGTGGCCGGGTAGCTGGCCGCCTTCGCCGGGCTTGGCGCCTTGCGCCATCTTGATCTGCATCATATCCGAGTTGACGAGATACTCGGTGGTGACGCCGAAGCGTCCGCTCGCGACCTGCTTGATTGCCGAGCGCATCGAATCGCCATTCGGCAAGGGCTTGAAGCGGTCGGCTTCCTCGCCGCCTTCACCGGTGTTCGACTTGCCGCCGATCCGGTTCATGGCGATCGCTAGTGTCGTGTGCGCCTCGCGCGAGATCGAGCCGAAGCTCATGGCGCCGGTCGCGAAGCGCTTCACGATTTCCTTGGCGGGTTCGACCTCCGAAAGCGCGACCGGCTCGCGGCCGTCTTCCTTCGCATCCTTGATACGGAACAGGCCGCGGATCGTGAGGAGCTTTTCGGATTGTTCGTTCAGGATGCGCGCATATTCGCGGTACTGGTCCTGCGAGTTGCCGCGCACGGCGTGCTGCAGGAGCGATACGGTCGGCGCGGTCCAGGCATGGGCCTCGCCACGTGTGCGAACGGCGTATTCGCCGCCGACGTCCAGCATCTCGCGCAGGATCTGCTGGTCGCCGAAGGCCTCCGTATGACGGCGCGCGGTTTCGCGCGCGATATCTTCGGTGCCGGCACCCTCGATCTTGGTTGCGGTGCCGGTGAAGTATTTCGCGACGAACTCGGCCTTGAGACCGATCGCATCGAAAATCTGCGCGCCGCAATAGGACTGATAGGTGGAGATGCCCATCTTCGACATCACCTTCATCAGGCCCTTGCCGACGGCCTTGATGTAGCGCTTGACGATTTCCTTCTCGTCGGGCTTGCCCGGAATGTCGTCGCGCATCGCCAGCATGGTTTCGAAGGCGAGATAGGGATTGATCGCTTCGGCGCCGTAACCGGCAAGGCAGGCAAAGTGGTGCACT
>CAUJKG010000206.1 GCA_963205465.1 Pseudomonadota bacterium
AGACCCGGGCGATGTAGCTGCCGATACTCGCATACATGAAGCCGGAAAACAGCGGCACGCCGCCAATGCGGAAGAATGCTTCCTCCGGATATACCCACGAACCGACGCTGGTCTTGAACACTTCCATGATCGTGCCGACGACATGGAAGATGAAAATCACTTTTGCCTCCTTCAGCGTCTCCAGCTTGAAGGCGAGCATGCCGATCTGGATCGCTACCGCGGCTAGAAACAAAAAGTCGTAGCGCGAGAGCGCGGCCGTTCGCGGATACCAGAGTGTGGTCGCGATAATGAGCGCGACCATCAAGCCGCCGAAGAGGCAGGCCCAAGCCTGCTTGATACCGAAGCGGACAAACTCATAGGCCCAAGCGCGCAGGCGACCGCCATCCTCCGCCCAGCGGCCCAGCCGGGCTTCGGCTTCGATGAAGCGCGCGAGCGGCGCGAAAGCCGCGGCTGCGCTTTTTTTTGGATTGTCAGGGACGGGCTTGTGCACGCAACCAGCTGAAATATAAAGAATTATCGCGGTGCGTGATTATCTGGCCCGCCGGGGTATAATTGAGGCCATGAGCAAGCTGCCGGACTTTTCCCAGATCACGTTTCGCGGAGCAGAAGCGCCCGCGGTCCCCTCCTCGGCCGAGCCGTGGCTGACGCCGGAAGGCATTCCAGTGAAGCCCGCGTATGGCGAGCGCGATCTCGAAGGCATCGACTTCCTGAACACCTGGCCGGGGATCGCGCCTTATCTCCGCGGTCCTTATCCGGCGATGTACGTCACGCAGCCGTGGACCATCCGGCAATATGCCGGCTTCTCGACCGCTGAAGATTCCAACGCCTTCTATCGCCGCAATCTCGCCGCCGGGCAGAAGGGTCTTTCCATCGCCTTCGATCTGGCGACCCATCGTGGCTACGACTCGGATCATCCGCGCGTCTCCGGCGACGTGGGCATGGCAGGTGTCGCGATCGACTCGATCCTTGACATGCGCACCTTGTTCGCAGGCATCCCGCTCGAGCAGATGAGCGTGTCGATGACCATGAACGGCGCGGTGCTGCCCGTGCTCTCGCTCTTCATCGTCGCGGGCGAAGAGCAAGGCGTGCCGCCGCAGAAACTTTCCGGGACCATTCAGAACGATATTCTGAAAGAGTTCATGGTCCGCAATACTTATATCTATCCGCCCGTTCCTTCGATGCGGATCATCTCGGACATCTTCGGCTATACTTCGCAGAACATGCCGAAGTTCAATTCGATTTCGATTTCCGGCTATCACATGCAGGAAGCCGGCGCGACGCAGGACCTCGAACTCGCCTATACGCTCGCCGACGGCGTGGAGTATGTGCGCGCAGGCATTGCCGCCGGTCTCGACATCGACAAGTTCGCACCGCGGCTTTCGTTCTTCTGGGCGATCGGCATGAACTTCTTCATGGAAATCGCCAAGATGCGCGCGGCGCGCCTGCTCTGGGCGAAGCTGATGAAGGAGTTCAACCCGAAGGACGCGCGCTCGCTTTCGCTACGCACGCATTGCCAGACTTCCGGCTGGTCGCTGACGGCACAGGACGTTTTCAACAACGTGACCCGCACCGCAATCGAGGCGATGGCGGCAACGCAGGGGCACACGCAATCGCTGCACACCAACGCGCTCGACGAAGCGCTGGCGCTGCCGACCGACTTTTCCGCGCGCATCGCCCGCAACACGCAGCTCTTTCTCCAGCAGGAAAGCGGCACCACGCGGATCGCTGACCCGTGGGGCGGCTCCTATTACGTCGAGAAACTCACCTACGATCTCGCCAAGAAGGCGTGGGACCACATTCAGGAAGTCGAAAGCCTCGGCGGCATGGCGAAAGCCATCGAAGCCGGCATTCCGAAATTGCGCATCGAAGAGGCTGCCGCGAAAACGCAGGCGCGCATCGACGCCGGCATGCAGGCGGTGATCGGCGTCAACAAATACAAGCCCGAAAGCGAAGCCGAGATCGAAGTGTTGAAGGTCGACAACTCCGCGGTGCGCAAGCGGCAGATCGAAAAATTGCAGCAGCTTCGCGGCGAACGCGACGAAAAGGTGCTGGCGCAAAAACTCGACGCCCTCACCAAGGCTGCCGAGAGCGGGACCGGCAATCTGCTCGCACTCGGCGTCGACGCCGCCCGCGCCAAGGCAACGGTCGGCGAAATCTCGTCGGCGCTCGAACAGGTCTATGGCCGCCACCGCGCGGAAATCCGCGCGATCACCGGCGTTTACAAGCGAGAGGTCGGGAATATGTCCGACGCAGTATTCCGCGTGCAGAAGCTCGTGGAAAAATTCGAAGCCGACGAAGGCCGCCGCCCGCGTATTCTCGTCGCGAAAGTCGGCCAGGACGGCCACGATCGCGGACAGAAGGTTATCGCTTCGGCTTTTGCCGATCTCGGTTTCGATGTCGATATCGGCCCCTTGTTCGCGACACCCGGCGAGGCCGCGCGGCAGGCGGTCGAGAACGACGTGCATGTCGTCGGCATTTCTTCGCTCGCCGCAGGCCACCTGACGCTGGTGCCGGAACTGAAAGCGGCGCTGAAGAAGGAAGGCCGCGACGACATCATGATCGTGGTCGGCGGCGTGATCCCGCCGCAGGACTTCGCGGAAGTGAAAGCCGCGGGGGCGGAGGCGATCTTCCCGCCCGGCACCGTGATCGCGGAAGCGGCGGAAGACCTACTGCGCTCGCTCTCCAAGAAGCTCGGCCACGACCGCGCGGCGGCGGAGTGAGCCACTGACCGCTCCGCTTAAATCCGGCGTCAAGGCCGCGGACGAATATATTGAGAACCACTACTTCTCGGTCCACGGCATGTCGTCGCGCTTCGCGGCCTTCGCGGGCGCCGCGACGATGCGCATCCAGTCCGAGCACGGCATCATCGGGCATTTTGCTGAGATCGGCACTTTTGCGGGCCGGTATTTCATCGCGCTGTCGCACGCGCTGACCGCAGACGAACGCGC
>CAUJKG010000207.1 GCA_963205465.1 Pseudomonadota bacterium
GAAGAAGGTGCTTTCCTCGATGCGCTCGGGCGAGACGACCGTGGTCGTCAATACGCACGAGACGCTGCCGGGTGATTTCACCCGCAATGCCGATTTCTCTTTGCCGACCGAGCGCCTGAAGCGCGAAATCGCGAAGGCGGCCGACGCCGACCATGCGCATTTCGTCGACGCGACGAAGTTGTCTGCTGCGCTGTTCGGCTCGTCGGTAACGCAGAATATGTTCCTGGTCGGCTTTGCCTGGCAGCTCGGCGGATTGCCGATCGGACATGATGCGATCTTCCGCGCGATCGAGTTGAACGGTGAATCCGTTGAGATGAACCAGCAGGCGTTCGAGTGGGGCCGCCGGGCCGCCGTCGATCCGCAGTCGGTTGCCGGCCTCGCCAAGCCCGCGGAAGTGTCGACCGATGCGCGCAGCCTTTCCGAGACGCTTGAAGAGGTCATTGCGCGGCGCGAGCGCTTCCTCGCCGACTATCAGAACCCGGCTTACGCGAAGCGCTATCGCGATCTGGTCGAAGAAACGCGGAACACCGAAGGGAAGGCCATGCCGGGGCAGACCGGCCTGACGGATGCGGTCGCGCGCTATCTCTTCAAGCTGATGGCTTACAAGGACGAATATGAAGTCGCGCGGCTCTATACGAACGGGGCCTTTGCCGAGCAGTTGAAGGCGACCTTCGACGGCGATCTGAAGCAGAAGGTTTATCTGGCGCCGCCGCTGTTTTCGCGCATCGACCCCAATTCCGGCCGGCCGAAAAAGATCGAGTTCGGCGGCTGGATGTTCAAAGCCTTCGGTGTGCTTGCGAAGTTCAAATTCCTGCGCGGCACAGCGTTCGACATCTTCGGCTATTCGGAGGAGCGCAAGACCGAGCGGAGGCTGGTCGAGGAGTATCGTGCGCTTGTCCGACAACTCAACAAGACGCTGAACGCCAACAATCATGCGGTGGCCGTGGCGCTTGCCGCGCTCCCTGAAAAAATCCGCGGGTTCGGTCCGGTGAAAGCGGCGAGCCTCGTCAAGGTGGAGGCGGAGAAAAAGGCATTGCTTGCCCGCTTTGAAGCGGCGACTGCGACAGCGGCACCTGTTCAGGCGGCGGCGGAGTAGTTTATCTTTGCCTGATGATTACGGCTGAAAGACTTCGCGAGATCGCATTCTGGTCTGCGGAACTGACTGAAGAAGAGATCGAGCGCACCCGCCGGGGCATCACCGAGAAGGCTTTCGCCAAAGGCGCCTATATTTGTCACAAGGGCGACAAGCTCGATTCCTGGACCGGCGTGATTTCCGGCCTGGTCCGTCTCGGCACGGTTTCGCAAAAAGGAAAAACCGTCACGCTTGCGGGCATGCGCTCGGGCGGATGGTTCGGCGAGGGTTCGGTTCTGAAGAAAGAGCCGCGTCAATACGACCTTGTCGCGCTCCGCGATGTGAAACTTGCGATGATGGGATCGGCCACGTTCTTCTGGCTGTTCGAGAACAGTGTCGGCTTCAACCGTTTTCTCGTGAAGCAGTTCAACGAGCGTATCGGTCAATTTATCGCATTGGTCGAGTTCGACCGCTCGCTGGATGCGACCGGCAGGGTCGCCCGTAATATCGCCTGGCTTTGCAATCCGGTGCTGGTGCCGAAGGCCGATAGTCATCTTGATATTACGCAGGAAGAAATCGGCCTGATCTCCGGCGTATCGCGGCAGGCCGTCAATGGCGCGTTAAAGGCGCTGGAACAGAAGAAGTTTCTCCGCGTCGGGCATGGCGGTATCACCATCCTCGATCTTGAAGCGCTCAGCCGTTACGAAGATTGAGTACGAAAATCAAACGCGCGTCTTTTGCAGTGCAAAAGAAATAAACCTGACGCGGCATGTATAGCCAATCCCGCCCCGCTTTGTCTGTCAAGTGAAGCATTGTGAGCGGACGATTTTCGTCCACTCTGCTACGCTTGGAAAACATGACGATACGGGCAATCTGCCAAGGCCGTTAAGAAACTGAGCGCGGAAAACGCGCCGGGTGTCCGGGGAGAGAGTGCATGGCGCAAAACGCAGCCGACAAAGGCGTCGATACCTTCCCGAAATTCCTTCTCGTCAACGCGAAGGTGCGCGGGGACCGGCCTGCCATTCGCGAGAAAGATCTCGGCATCTGGCAAGCCTGGACCTGGGCACAGGTGAAGGAAGAAGTGAAAGCCTTTGCGCTCGGCCTGAAAGAACTTGGCATCGAGCGCGGCGATAAAGTTGCCATCGTCGGCGCGAACAAGCCGCGGCTTTATTGGGCGATGGCTGCCACGCAATCGATCGGCGGCATTCCCGTGCCGGTCTATCAGGATGCGGTCGCCGACGAGATGGCCTTCGTGCTCCAGCATGCCGGCGCGAAGGTCGCGGTCGTCGAAAATCAGGAGCAGGTCGACAAGGTTCTTTCGATCTCCGACCAGCTGCCTTCCATCATGCACGTGGTTTACGACGATCCGCGCGGGCTTCGCGATTACGACCACACGCGATTGAAGTGGATCAACGAGATCCAGGATCTCGGCCGCAAGGCGATGGAATCGAAATATTCCGGCGATGCCTGGGAAAAGATGATCGCGGAGGGGAAGGGATCCGACATCGCGGTCATTCTTTATACCTCGGGTACGACTGGCAAACCGAAAGGTGTGATGCTGACCTATGATGCGGTCGTCATCAGTTCGCAGAACGCCAACGCCTTCGACAATCTCACCGAGAAGGAAGAGGTCATCGCCTATCTGCCCATGGCGTGGGTCGGCGATCACATCTTCTCTTACGCGCAGTCTTACGTCGCCGGTTATACGGTGAATTGTCCGGAGAGCCCGGAAACCATTATCGAGGACCGCCGCGAGATCGGCACGAGCTATGCCTTTGCGCCGCCGCGCGTTTACGAAAACCTGCTCACGCTGACCATGGTGCGCATGGAAGATGCAGGACCGCTGAAGCGGCGCATGTTCCATTATTTTCTCAAGCACGCGCGCAAGTGGGGCGAGAAAATCCTCAACAAGGAGCCGGTGCCGCTCGGCGCGCGGTTCATCTACTGGCTCGGCGAAATCCTCGTCTATGGCCCGATGAAGAACCGATATGGCTTCACCAATGTGCGCGTGGCCTATACCGCAGGCGAGGCGATCGGCCCGGAAATCTTTCGTTACTATCGCTCGCTCGGGGTAAACCTGAAGCAGCTCTATGGCCAGACCGAAGCGGCGGTGTACATCACCGCGCAGCCGGACGGCGAAATCTATGCCGACACGGTCGGCAAGCCCTCGCCGGACGTCGAAATCAAGATCGAACCGAACGGGGAAGTCCTGTTCCGCTCGCCGGGTGTTTTCGTCGGCTACTACAAAGACCCGGAAAAGACCGCAGAAGCGAAAACCCCGGACGGCTGGGTGAAGAGCGGGGACGCCGGCTTCTTCGATCCTAAGACCGGACACCTGAAAATCATCGACCGCGCCAAGGACGTCGGCAAGCTCAATGACGGCACGTTGTTCGCGCCGAAATACATCGAGAATAAGCTCAAGTTCTATCCGAACATCAAGGAAGCGGTCGCATTCGGCGACGGGCGCGATTACGTCACGGTCATGCTCAACATCGATCTGGTATCGGTCGGTTCCTGGGCCGAGCGCAACAACGTGATTTATGGCTCCTATCAGGAGCTTGCGGCCCATCCGCGTGTCTATCAGATGCTCGGCGAGCACGTTGCCGAGGTGAACAAGTCGCTTTCGGAAGAAGGGCCGATGGCCGGCGCGCAGATCAAGCGCTTCCTGATCCTGCACAAAGAGCTCGATGCCGACGACGGCGAACTGACCCGTACGCTGAAAGTCCGCCGCGGCTTTATCGCCGAGCGTTACGCCCCGCTTGCAGAAGGTCTCTACAACGGCGCGAAAGAAGTCGACATCACCACCGAACTCACCTTCGAGGACGGACGCAAGGGCATGATCTCGGCGCGCGTGAAGATCGAAGACATGAAAACCTTTCCGCCCGCAGCGGCACCGATGGACCAAGCCGCATGAGAGCGCCCGACGAAAACAAGATCAAAGCCGGCGATACGCTGCTTTCGGTCGAGAACGTGTCGCTTTCCTTCGGCGGCGTGAAGGCGATTCGCGGCGTTTCGTTCGATATCAAGAAAGGCGAGATCCGCGCGATCATCGGTCCGAACGGCGCCGGCAAGACGTCGATGCTCAACGTCATCAACGGCTTCTATCATCCGCAGGAAGGCCAGATCACCTTCAAGGGCGTGAAGCGCGCGAAGATGCGCCCGCATGTTGCCGCGACCGGCGGCATTGCCCGCACCTTCCAGAACGTTGCGCTGTTCAAGAGCATGAACACGCTCGACAACATCATGGCGGGCCGCTCGCTGAAGATGCATCGCAGCTTCTTCTGGCAATTGTTCCGCTACGGCCCGGCGGAGCGGGAGGAAATCGAGCATCGCCGCGTGGTCGAAGAGATCATCGATTTCCTCGAAATCCAGCACATCCGCCGCGTGCCGGTCGGTAAGCTGCCTTACGGCCTGCAGAAACGGGTCGAACTCGGCCGGGCGCTCGCGATGGAACCGGAGCTTTTGCTGCTCGATGAGCCGATGGCAGGCATGAACCTCGAAGAGAAAGAGGACATGTGCCGCTACATCATCGACGTGAACAATCATTACGGCACCACGATCGCGTTGATCGAGCACGACATGGGCGTCGTGATGGATCTGGCGAACCGCGTGGTCGTGCTCGATTACGGCCAGAAGATCGCCGATGGCACGCCCGATGAGGTGAAAGCCAATCAGGCCGTGATCGACGCCTATCTCGGCGTGGCGCATTAAGGGGACGGGGATGGAAATTCTCTACAAGGTTCTGATCGATCCCTTCGTGCAGATGGGTGCAGCACCCGATCTCCTGGTGCAGACGCTCTGGGAGGGACTCGTCGCAGGCGTGCTCTATTCGCTGATCGCGCTCGGCTTCGTGCTGATCTTCAAGGCGTCAGGCGTGTTCAATTTCGCGCAGGGCATCATGGTGGTGTTCGCGGCACTTGCGCTCGTGACGCTGTACGAGAAGGGCGTGCCCGCTTTTGTCGCGCTGGGGCTCGCCGTACTGGTGATGTTCGTGCTGGCTTACGCCACCGAGCGCATCGTGCTGCGTCCGCTCGTGAACCAGCCGGACATCATTCTGTTCATGGCGACCTTCGGGCTCACATATTTCCTGATCGGGTTCGGCGAACTCATCTTCGGCGGCAATCCGAAGGTGATGATCGCGGACCAGCTCTATCTGCCGAAGGGGCCGATCGACTTTAAAATTCTCGGCGGTCTCGTCTCGATCCAGAAGATCGACGTTGCTGCTGCGGTGGTCGCGTCGCTGATGGTGGCGTCGCTTGCCTTCTTCTTCTCGAAGACCCGCATCGGCCGCGCGCTCCGCGCGGTGGCCGACAGCCACAAGGCGGCGCTCTCGGTCGGCATTTCGCTGAACCAGATCTGGGTCATCGTGTGGTTCGCGGCCGGTCTCGTCGCGCTCGCTACCGGCATCATGTGGGGCGCGCGCTCGGAAGTCTCTTTCGCGCTTCAGGTCGTGGCGCTGCGCGCGCTTCCCGTGCTGATCCTCGGCGGTTTCACCTCTATTCCCGGTGCGATCGTCGGCGGGCTGATCATCGGGGTCGGTGAGAAACTGGGTGAATTCTATTGGGGTCCGTTGCTCGGTCGCGGCATCGAAACCTGGCTCGCATACATGATTGCGCTCGTCTTCCTGCTGTT
>CAUJKG010000208.1 GCA_963205465.1 Pseudomonadota bacterium
GTGAAGTTGGCGTCGATGTGTTCCTTGTTTCCCCGATATAACCAATCAGTCATATGAAAGAGAGAGATTGCGAGATGAAATGCCTTTCGTAAGTTACCGACGTCGCTCATGAAATCTTCGTAGTCAGGAAGAACAACTTCATTCCAATATTTTTTATAGTCATCAATTCGAAGTGACATACATCATCCCTTCGGCGACATCTTCTGCCCAATCGAAAGCCGCTGCACGCCGCCTTCGAGGCGTTTCGGACGCTTCGAGGAAAGCATGCGCGTGTTCACACCGGCCCAGTTGATCTCGCCGGAAAGGCGGCCGTATTCGATCTTCGGGCAGCGATCCATGACGACGCGCATGCCGGCTTCCTCGGCGCGTTTCGCGGCTTCGTCGTTCTTCACGCTCAACTGCATCCAGAACACTTTCGGCAGCGGCGAGAGCTTCAGCGCCTCTTCGACAACTTCCGGCACCGCGTCGGACGAGCGGAAGACGTCGATCATGTCGATCGGCTCCGGCACATCGGCGAGTTTTGCGTAGGCCGTGAAGCCCGCGATCTCGCCGCCGCTTTGGCTGGGATTGATCGGAAACACCTTGTAGCCGCGCTCGGCCAGATATTTGACGACGAAGTGACTCGGGCGGTTGTCCTTGGGTGACGCGCCCACCACGGCAACCGACTTCACGTCATGCAGGATGCTGCGGATGTAGCTGTCGTCGTATTTGTCGTGGTTCATTTTCTCTCTCCGCCTCATTTGAGACGCGCTCGCTATAGCTCGCGCTCCTCAGGATGAGGCGTTGCTTATAGATAAAGAACCTCATCCTGAGGAGCCGCGAAGCGGCGTCTCGAAGGATGAGGTTATCTGTCTTCCCACTTCGGTTCGCGCTTCTCGACGAAGGCGCTGACGCCTTCTTCGGCGTCGCGCGCCAGCATGTTCTCGGTCATCACCTGCGCGGTGTAGCGATACGCGCTCTCCAGATCGAGTTCGCGCTGCCGGTAGAATGCTTCCTTGCCGATCTTGAGCGTATAGGCGGATTTGGATGCGATCTTGCCCGCGAGCTGAAACGCCTCGTGGCGCTCGGTCTCGGTATCGACCACGCGGTTGATGAGGCCCATCTCGTAAGCGCGCTGCGCGGTGATGAGATCGCCGGGCAGCAACATTTCCATCGCCTGCTTGTTGGTGACGTTCCGCGAAATCGCGACCATGGGCGTCGAGCAGAACAGGCCGATGTTGACGCCGGGCGTTGCGAACTGCGCTTGCTTCGAGGCGACCGCGAGGTCGCAGGAGGCGACAAGTTGCGCGCCCGCCGCGCTTGCCGTGCCGCCGACCGCGGCGATCACGGGTTTGGGCAGATGCACGATCGACATCATCATCTTCGCGCAGCTTTCGAACATATGCTGGAAGAAGGCGCGACCCTTGTCGGGGTCGGCGCGATGCGCGGTCATTTCCTTCATGTCGTGGCCCGCGCAGAAGCCAGGGCCGTTCGCGGCAATGATGAGCACGCGGACGTTCTGGTCCGCGCCGGCCTTGGCGATCTCCGCCGTGAGCGTATCGATCATGGCCTGGGAGAGGCTGTTGCGCGCCTCGGGGCGATTGAGAATGAGCATGGCCGTCGGGCCATGGTCCTCGCGGAGGATAATGGGGGCAGCACCGGCTTTGGCGGCACCTGCGGATTGCGGCGTCATTTGTCAGCTTTCCGTCTTCTCGTGGTTCGCCTCGCATTGTATCCGAAAAGAAAGCTTGGGTGAGGAGGCGAGTTCGTGGCTGCCATGCAATTGAAAATGACGGTTGAGGAACTGCGCACCTATCTCGCGGAGGTGTTCCCGCAGGCCTATGGCCCAAGCAAGCCGAACAAGATCGTCTCGGTCACGCCGGGTACCGCCGTCGTGCAGTTCACCGCGAGTGAACGCCATCTGCGGCCGGGGGGCACGGTGTCGGGACCGACTATGATGGGACTGGCGGACGGCGCGATCTATGTTGCAATCCTCGGCGTGATCGGCCCGGTCGCGCTGGCCGTGACCACGAGCTTCACCTGCAACTTTCTCTCGAAACCGGCGCCGGGAGATCTGCTGTGCGAAGTCAAAATCCTGAAACTCGGCAAGCGGTTGGTGGTGGCGGAAGCGGTGATCCGCGGGATCAACGACGAGGATCCTGCCGCGCATGTCGTCGCGACCTACTCGATTCCGCCGCGATAAAGGGACTTAGCGACTGGTATCAAAATACCATATTTATAAGCTATTGAAATATAAGGCTTATATTTCTGCGTAACGCTTGACGGCTGCGCCGGGCTTCCCTAGAACCCGCGCCAACGAATTCCCCTACCAAGGAAGAACGTCATGACCACCTTTGTGGCGAAGCCCGCTGAGGTCGAGAAGAAATGGGTGCTGATCGATGCATCCGGTCTCGTCGTCGGCCGTCTCGCGACCCTCATCGCCATGCGCCTGAAAGGCAAGCATAAGGCGATCTACACCCCGCATGTCGATTGCGGCGACAACGTCATCGTCATCAACGCCGAGAAGGTCGTCTTCACGGGCAAGAAGCTCGAGAAGAAGGTCTATCACCACCACACCGGCTATATCGGCGGCATCAAAGAGCGTTCCGCCAAGATGATCATGGAAGGCCGCTTCCCGGAGCGCATCCTTGAGAAGGCCGTCGAGCGCATGCTCAAGCGCGGTCCGCTCCATCGCAAGATCATGGGCAACCTGCGCGTCTATAAGGGCGAAAAGCATCCGCACGAAGCGCAGAACCCCGAAAAGCTCGATATCGCAAAACTCAACCGCAAGAATGAGGGGGCCGTCTGATGGCCGAAACCGTTCAATCCATGGAAGGCCTTGCTGCGCTGAAGAACAGCCAGCCGCAGGAAGCGCCGGTCCACGTGCAGAAGCTCGACAAGCAGGGCCGCGCCTACGCAACCGGCAAGCGCAAGGACGCGGTCGCCCGCGTCTGGCTGAAGCGCGGTTCGGGCAAGATCACCGTCAACGACCGCACCGTCGAAGTTTACTTCGCGCGTCCGGTGCTGCGCATGATCATCCAGCAGCCGTTTCTCGCGTCCAACCGCGGCGGCCAGTATGACGTCGTCTGCACGGTTTCCGGCGGCGGTCTCTCCGGTCAGGCCGGCGCGCTGCGTCACGGCGTTTCGCGCGCACTGACTTTCTTCGAGCCCGAACTGCGTGGCGTGCTCAAGAAGGGCGGCTTCCTGACCCGCGACAGCCGCGTGGTCGAGCGCAAGAAGTACGGCAAGAAGAAAGCCCGCCGCAGCTTCCAGTTCTCGAAGCGCTAATCTTCGAGGCTGCCGTGACGGAGCCCGCAAATACGAATTTCGAACACGAGGGCGGAAGCGATTCCGCCCTCGAGCGTTTGAAGCTGTTCTCGGATGCCGTAATCGCGATTGCGCTCACGCTGCTCGTCATCGAAATCCGTTTGCCCGAGGCCCATCATTTAAGCGAAGCCCAGCTGTGGTCGACGCTGATATCGCTTTGGCCGCGCTACCTGGCGTTTTTCGTCAGCTTCCTCGTGATCGGAACGCTCTGGATGGCGCATTGGCGCAAATTCCAGTTGATCGGCAATACCAGCCCCCGCCTGTTGTGGCTCAATCTTTTGTTCCTGTTTTCGATCTGTTGCATTCCGTTCGCGACGGGGGTGCTCGGCGAGCACGGCAACCTGAAAACCGCCGTGATCGTTTATGCCGTGGCGATTATCTTTGCGGCGCTCACTTCCTCGGGGCTTTCGCTATATGCGTCCAAGGTCGGCCTGATGAAGGACGGCGTCACGCCTGAGCAGGTGAAGCGGAGCGTGCTTAACCCGCTTTATACGGCGGCGGTTTTCTCGGTCTCGATCGGAATCGCCTTGTTCGACGCCGATCTTGCGAAATATTTCTGGCTTGCCTTGATCGGTTCGGTCTTTTTCGGCAATCGCACCGCTGGCCGTTAAGCGCGCGTTCACCAGCACGATCTGCACAATTTTATCGATTTTGCGCTCAGTTCCGTAGGGCCTTGCCGGGTAGATCGCAGGTAGTAATAACTGCGAAGTCACCTGGCCGTGCTCGATCTCGACGTTCGAACGCTTTTCATCGTTTCGATCTCAGTCACAGTCGTGCTGGGTTTTCTCCTGCTGTTCGCCTGGTATCAGAACCGCGAGATTCGCGCGCTGTGCTGGTGGAGTGTGAGCCACTTCGTCATGTGCGCCGGCGCCGGCCTTCTCGGCGCGCGCGGCTATGTCCCAGACGCGGTTTCGATCGATCTCGCCAATGTCATGATCCTGCTTTCGTGCGGCATCGGCTGGGGCGGGGCGCGCCTGTTCGACGACCGCACGGTGCCATTGTCCGGCGTGATGGCGGGCGCCATTCTTTGGCTGCTGGCCTCCCAGGTTCCGGGATTGAGCGAGTCCGTCAACGCGCGGATCATGCTCAGTTCGGTGATCATCTCCATTTATTCGATCGGGACCGGCTGCGAAATCTGGCGCGGCCGAACCGTCGAGCCGCTGCTGTCGCGCTGGCCTTTGAGCGCGACGCAGTTCGTGCACGGTGCGGTCTATGCGCTGCGCATCTGGCTCGTGTTCGCTTTTCCGGTGGCGCCTGGCGCATCGTTCTTCTCGGTGGCCTGGTTCAGCATCATCGCGCTGGAATCGCTGCTTTATCTCATCGTTGCCTCCTTCATGATCCTGGCCATGGCGAAGGAGCGCAGCGAACTCGTGCACAAGACCAACGCGATGCTGGATCCGCTGACCAACATCCCGAACCGCCGCGCCTTCCTCGATGCCGCGATGCGCCGCATGCGGCAGCGGCCGCGCAATCCGGAGCCTGTGACCGCACTTCTGTTCGACCTCGATCACTTCAAGTCGATCAACGACCGCTTCGGTCATTCGGTCGGCGATGAAGTGTTGCGCGTATTCACGGCCAAAGCGGCGGCGGAATTTCGCTCCACCGACATCATGGGCCGTCTCGGCGGTGAAGAGTTCGGCGCGTTGCTCTTTGGCGCGAGCGAGGGTACCGCGGTCGCGACTGCGGAACGCATTCGCCGCGCGCTCATGGTTGCGACGGCGGACATCGGCGGCAAGTCCGTCGATGCGACGGTCAGCGTCGGAATTGCCGTGCTTCCCGCCGATACCGTGGAAGACGTTTTGCAACTGCTCTCCCGTGCCGATTCCGCGCTTTATCATGCGAAGGAGCGCGGCCGTAACCGCGTCGAGGTCGCGGGCAGGTCGCCGCAGATCGTGCCGGCGGAGGCTGAAGACCCAATGTTGGTCCCGGCCGCTCCAGCGTTGCGCATGGTAAGTCCCGCGAAGGTCCCGCCTATTTCCGATTGGGGAAGCGAAGACATTATCGAGTGGGCCGAACCGCAGCAGCTCCGGGCGGCCGGGAAATAATCTCCTCATCGCTGCTTCAATTTTTAGGCACTTCGGGGAAGCTTCCGTAAACGGCGCGCGGTAATTTTCCGGGCAACGAGAATTTGAAACTGCGCGGCGGGATATGACTCTGGACATACCGACACTGCTCGTCGTCTCGATCTTCGTGACGGCGGTGCTGGGATTGCTTTTGATCTTCGCCTGGATTCAGGACCGGAGCATCCAAGCGCTCGGCTGGTGGGGTGTGGCTTATCTGCTCGGCGGCCTGTCGGCGGGTATGCTCAGTCTGCAGCAGTTCATTGCCAGCACGATCCTGATCGATTTTTCCAGTGCGCTGTTGTTCGTCGCCTGCGGCATGTCATGGAACGGGGCGCGTGTATTCGACGGCAAAAGCGTGCAGCCTTTTCCGATGTTCGCAGGCGCGATCATATGGCTCGTCGCGTGCCAGATCCCGGGCTTTGCCGAATCCTCGATCGGCCGCATCGTGGTCAGCTCGCTGATTATTTCGAACTACACGCTTTTCACCGCGTTCGAAATCTGGAGCGGGCGCGGCGAGCGGCTGAACGCACGCTGGCCGGCGGTGATCGTCATCACGCTGCATGGCGTGGTTTTCCCAAGTCAGGTGCCGCTCACCATGGTTTTGCCGGGCGACCGGATTGCCGCCACGCTCACCAATGGCTGGATCGCGACGCTGGCAATCGAATCCTTGCTCTACTCGATCGCCGCGGCCTTCATTCTCCTCGAAATGGCGAAGGAGCGGACCGAGCGCGTGCACAAGGAGGCCGCGCTGATCGATCCGCTGACCGGCGTCAACAACCGGCGCGCGATCACGGAATTCGCGAAACAGATCCTCGCCCGCGACGTGCGTCCGACCAAGCCGATGGCGATTTTCATGTTCGACATCGACAAGTTCAAATCGATCAACGACACCTTCGGGCATCCGGTCGGCGATAAGGTCATCAAACTGCTCGCTGCGACCGCCAAAAAGACGCTCCGTCAAACCGACGTATTCGGCCGGCTCGGCGGCGAGGAGTTCGCGGCGTTCCTCAGCAATACCGACGAGAAGGGCGCGATCATTGCCGCCGAACGTGTCCGTCTTGCGTTTCTGGACGCGGCGAAAGTGGTGGACGGCCTCGCGATCGGTGCCACCGTCAGCGTCGGCGTGACGTTTTCCACCAACTACAAGGACGAAGTGGACGATTTGCTGGCGCGTGCCGACGAGGCGCTCTACGAGGCCAAGAATTCCGGGCGCAATCGCGTGGTGATCCGGAGCGAAAGCAACGCGCACGTCAATGCCACCAGCATCGTGCCGGATATGCACGCGGCGATATCACGCGCCGAAGTTACTACTCATTAACCGTGAGCCGTTACGCTTGTCTCCATGGCAAGCGTAGTGTCCCAGGACCTTTCGGCAGAAGCCGCCCGTCTCGAAGCGATCGCACTCGGTGCGGGCGAGGCGCTGGCCTGCACGCATGAGAATGCCGAAGAATTACACCAGTCGCTGATCCGGGAATTCTTCGAACGCAAGCAGAAACGCGGCGTCTGGGCGCGCATGCGTTCGCTGAGCCTGTTCTCCCTCTAATCCTTCCGACTTGATACTGCTGGCGGCCGTTACTTCGGCGGGGGGGCGTATTTCTGCGCGTCCTCGAAAACCCTGCGGGCGAATTCCATCAGATCTGCAATCTCTGCGGCCGTGCGGGTAGGGCCGAACTGTCCCTGTACGGCGAGCGTCGCAAAGCCGTGGACCAACGCCCATTCGCGCATGACTGAGGGATCGGCGTCTTTGTGGATGGGTGGGAAGGTCGTTCCGTACAGTTCGGAATAGGTTTCGATAAAGACCTGGAACGAGGCAGCGCTCGCTTTTGCCAGGCGTTCGTTTGCGTGGTCGACAAGGCCCTTCTGGAACATCAACTGGAACTGCGCGGGATGTTCGATGGCAAATTCCACGTATCCCATGCCAGTTCCGAGGAGCCGTTTCCTCGGATCGGTCTCTGTGTCGCGCGCGTGCTTTTCGGCGGCGGTTAGCCGCTCGAACCCGAGGGCGGCGACCTGAGTCAGCAAACCCTTCGCGTCCCTGAAATGGTGGGCGGGCGCCGCGTGCGAAACACCGGCGCGGCGGGCGCATTCACGTAGCGTGAAACCCTCGACGCCGCGTTCAGTCAGCACAGCTTCGGCGGCGTCGACGAGCGCCGCCGCGAGGTCGCCGTGATGATAAGCCTTCGGCCGCGCACCAGATTTCCGCCGCGCGGGTCCCTTCGTCCTCGAATCCATGGAACTACTTTACATCGTCAAGATTTATCTTGACAACAGAAAGATCGGACGTAGTTTCCAACTTGTCACCGTCAAGATGGAGAATGCAGATGACCCCGGTAACGATTTTCAGCCCCTTGAATTTGTTTGCGATGCTCGGCTGGATCGTGCTGATCGCGGGAATTGTCCTCGATCGCGCATGGATGCGGGACAAGCTCGCAGGGCTTTATTGGCCGCTTGCTCTTTCCATCGGTTATTGCGTTGCCATCGCGCTTGGCTTTGGCGCATTCAGCGCCGGCGGCAACTTCGAAACGCTCGCGGGCCTACGTCAGCTTTTCCTGAACGACTGGGCATTGCTCGCTGGCTGGGCGCATTATCTCGCGTTCGACCTTTTCGTCGGCGCCTGGATCGCGCGTGAAGCGTCGCTCTCAGGCGTGTCGCGCTGGTTCATGATTCCGGTGTTGCCGCTCACCTTCATGTTCGGTCCGGCCGGATTGCTGTTGTTCCAGATTCTGAAAGCTGCATTCGGGAAAGGAGCCCAGGCATGACGTTACTCGCGACGATACAGAACTCCGATCTTGCTCATCCGGCAATGGCATGGCGAACGCTTTATCGTGACGAGCCGGTGCTGGTGATTTCGACCGCAATGCTTGCCGCGATGATGGTCCCCGCGTTCTTCGCTTTTCTCTCGGAAGCACGGACCTTCAACGGCATCAATGTCTGGATCAAGCCGCTGAAGTTCATGTCGTCGGCGGCGATCTTTCTGGCGACGCTTGCGATCTTCATGCCGTTTCTCGATCGCGCGGATCGTGCGCGCAAATCCGTGAATGCCGCGATCTGGATCATCAGCATCTTCTTGATACTTGAAATTCTCTACATCACCTTCCGTGCGTCACGTGCCGAGGCGTCCCATTTCAATCGCGATAATGCGCTCGCCATCGCGCTTTATGCATGGATGGGTATCACGATCCTGATTGCGACGGTGTTGAGCGGCTGGATTGGATGGCTGATTCTGAAGGGCAAAGAGCACATCGCTTCGCCCGAATTGCGATATGCGATCGGTGTCGGCTTGGTAGTCGGTACAGCGCTCGGCAGCTTTACGGCGATTTACATGAGCACGCAGAGCGGCCACTGGGTCGGCGGTGTCAGGAACGATGCCGGCGGTTCGTTTTTCTTCGGATGGTCGCGGACAGGCGGGGACTTGCGGGTCGCCCACTTTATCGGCCTCCATGCGATGCAGGGTATTCCGCTGGTCGGATGGCTGGTCTCTTTGGTCTCGGCCGCTGCGGTAAAGCCAGCCGTGATCGTGTCTGCGGTCCTTTGGGTGCTGCTCACTGCCGCAACCTTCGCGCAAGCGTTCGCTGAGCGGGCGCTGTTTCCGGTCTGACAAAACAAAAAGGGCGCTTCTTTACGAAGCGCCCCTTGAAGTTGGATCGCGCGCTCCCCCGAACGCGCGATCTCGGGAGGAAACTAGTTATTCGAGCATGATCTCCTCCGAA
>CAUJKG010000209.1 GCA_963205465.1 Pseudomonadota bacterium
CGGACCGTCGCGGTCGCTGATGCGATCCGGGAACGGGAGGCCGCGCAATGAATCCGGTCGTCACCAAAACCAAGACCACGGCGGGAAATTTCTTCGAGGATTTTTCGCTCGGACAGGTCATCCATCACGCGACGCCGCGCACGATCACCGAAGGCGATGTTTCGCTCCATTCGGCGCTTTACGGCACGCGCTTTGCCGTGCAGTCGGCCGAGAGCTTCGCCCGGGCGATCGGATATCCGCGCGCGCCGATCGACGATCTCCTGGTTTTCCATATCGTGTTCGGGAAAACGGTGCCGGACATTTCGCTGAATGCGGTGGCCAATCTCGGCTATGCGGCGTGCCGTTTTCTCGCGCCGGTTTATCCCGGCGATACGTTGACTGCCGTCTCGGAGGTAATCGGGCTCCGCGAGAACGCCAACCGGACTTCCGGCGTGGTCTATGTGCGTTCGACCGGGTTCAACCAGAACGGCGTCGAAGTGCTCGACTACGTGCGCTGGGTCATGGTGCGCAAGCGCGACGAGCATGGTGCCGCGCCTGAGCCTGTGGTGCCGAAACTACCATCGGTGATTTCCCCTGATCTTCTCGGCAAGGGGCTGCCGCAGATTCAGCTGCGTGAATACAACTTCCGTCTTGCCGGCAGTGAGCATGTTTTCGAGGATTACGTTCCGGGTGAGAAGATCGACCACGTCGATGGCATGACGGTGGAAGACGCCGAACAGCAGATCGCAACGCGGCTCTACCAGAACACGGCGAAAGTTCACTTCAATCACTTCGCGCAGAAGAGCGACCGTTTCGGCAAGCGTCTGATCTACGGCGGGCACGTGATTTCGCTGGCCCGCGCATTGTCCTTCAACGGACTTGCGAACGCCTTTCATGTTGCTGCGATCAATGGCGGCCGGCACGTCGCGCCGCTTTTTGCCGGCGAGACCGTATTTGCCTGGACGGAAGTGCTGGATACGCAGGAGCTGCCGGGAAGGCGAGACGTCGGAGCGCTGCGGTTGCGCACGGTGGCGACCAAGGATCATCCGTGCCGGGACTATCCCTACAAGAACGGCGACGAATATGAAGCCGGCGTGATCCTCGATCTCGATTATTGGGCGTTGATGCCAAGATAATCGCGGCCTGGCTCAGGGCGGCTTTCGCCGGCTTGCGCACCAAGCCCGGCCATGACGAGGAAAACTAATCTTCCTGTTCGCGCAGGTGGGTCACGAGTTCGCGTGCGAAGGCCGGCAGCTCGTCGAATTTGCGCACGCAGATCGTCAGGTCGCGCTCGGCCCAGGCATCGGTCAGGGTTACGGAGGTGATCGCCATGGAAAGTGCCGCGCGCCGCGCGGTGGTCTCGGGCACGACGCCGATACCGACATTGCGCTCGACCATGCGGCAGACGGCATCGAAGCTCCGCAGTTGAATGCGGAGCCGCAGCGGGCGGCCGATGCGCGCGGCCTTGTCTGCAAGAAAGCGTTGCAGGGCCGACGCGCGGTCCAGTCCCACGAAATTATGGTCGAGCACCTGGGCGAGCGATACCGAGGAGCGTACCGCGAGCGGATGATCGTGCGCGACGACCAGCACAAAACGATCGCGCCGGAACGGGTAGGTTTCGAGCGATCCGGAATCCACCGTGCCGGCAACGATGCCGAGATCGGCGACGCCTTCGGCGATCAGGCTCACGATTTCATCGGAGAGCCGCTCCTCCAGATCGACGCTGACATTCGGGTTCGCTGCGAGAAAAGACGCCAGCGCCTGGGGAAGAAACTCGGTAAGCGCGTTCGTATTGGAAAGCACCTTGATCTGGCCGGCTTGGCCGCTTGCGAAAACCCCGATTTCCTCCCGCAGCTTGTCAGCCTGCTGCAGCATGCTGCGTGCGTGCGCGAGCAGAATCCGACCGGCCTGGGTCGGCGTTACGCCCTGGCGGCTCCGGTTCAAGAGCGGGGCCCCCAAGGCCTCTTCCATGTTCCGGATGCGGGTCGAGGCTGCGGCCAGCGCAAGGTTGGCCCGCGCGGCGCCGTGGGTGATCGATCCGGCGTCGATAACATGGCGGAACAGGCTGAGATCAGAGAGATCGAAGCGCATGGAGCGTCGCTGGTATACCAATCCTTCGCTTTTGGCGAAGGAATGCTACGCCAAATAAGGCTTGTGAGGAAGGTAATCGCGAATATGTTTCGCGGAACACGAAGTCAGAGCCATTCCAAACTGTGCGAATGCTAGGGCTTCCCAGTGACAGCGCTGCCGGCGGGGGCTAGTTGCAGCGCTATTTAGAGCAGAGAGCCAGCGATGACAGATACCCCGGCGCGCCAGCGTCCGATTTCGCCGCATCTGACGATCTATCGCCTGACCTGGACCATGGTGATGTCGATCGTCCACCGTATTACCGGTTCGGCGCTCTATTTCGGCACGCTTCTCCTGGCCTGGTGGCTGGTCGCAGCCGCGGCCGGTCCGAAATATTTCGACACCGCCAATGCATTCTTCGGCAGCTGGTTCGGGCAACTCATCCTGCTCGGCTACACGTGGGCGCTGGTCCATCACATGCTCGGTGGCATCCGTCATTTCATCTGGGACACCGGACGCGGGTTTGGGCCGGAGCGGCAGACGCTTGCACGGATGACCCTGATCGGCTCCGTCGCCATCACCATTCTTCTCTGGGCGCTTGCCCTGGTTCTGCGGAGCTGATGCCGATGTCCATGCGCACACCGCTTTCCCGCATCCGCGGTCTTGGCTCCGCCCATCACGGCACCGGACATTTCTGGCTGCAGCGTCTGACGGCCGCGGCCAATGTTTTCCTGCTGGTGATTTTGACCGGCATCGTCGTGACGCTGGTCGGCCGCACGCATGCGACGGTGATTTCGACGCTTTCGAAGCCGCTCGTCTCGGTGCTCTTCGTTGCCGCCATCATCTCGGTTGCGATCCATATGCGCATCGGGATGCAGGTCGTTATCGAAGATTACGTCCATACGCCGTTCCGAAAGGTCGTTCTCCTGATGCTGAACACCTTCTTCGCCTGGAGCGTGGGCCTCGCTTCGGTCTACGCCATTCTCAAAATTTCCTTCGGACCGTAGCGCCGCGCGCCGGAAGTTTCGAAAACTTCCGGCAGAACCGACGCTGTATGCAAGTTGGCTGGTACCCTCAATTTTCCGAAGTTCGCGAATGAGGGTGCCGAAACGAAAAAAAGAACTTCGGAAAGTGGATACCAGCTCATGACCGCAATCAACGGACGCGCCTATCCGATCACCGAACACCTCTATGACGTCGTCGTCGTCGGCGCCGGCGGCGCCGGTTTGCGCGCGGTGGTGGGATGCGCTGAAGCGGGGCTTAAAACCGCGTGCCTGACCAAGGTGTTTCCGACGCGTTCACACACCGTTGCGGCCCAGGGCGGCATTTCGGCGGCGCTCGGCAATATGGGCGAGGATGACTGGCGCTGGCACATGTACGACACCGTGAAGGGGTCGGACTGGCTGGGCGATCAGGATGCGATCGAATATCTCTGCCGCAACGCGCCACAGGCGGTTTATGAGCTCGAACACTGGGGCGTGCCGTTCTCGCGCACCGAAGCCGGCAAGATCTATCAGCGCCCCTTCGGCGGCATGACCACGCATTACGGCAAGGGTACTGCGCAGCGCACCTGCGCTGCCGCCGACCGCACGGGGCACGCGATCCTGCATACGCTCTATGGCGCTGCGCTGAAGCATCGCGCGGAGTTCTTCATCGAGTATTTCGTGCTCGATCTCCTGATGAACGACGACGGCGATTGCTGCGGCGTGCTGGCGCTGAAGATGGACGACGGCACGCTGCATCGCTTCCGCTCGCATGAAACCATTCTTGCGACTGGCGGCTATGGCCGCGCCTATTTCTCCTGCACGTCGGCGCATACCTGCACCGGCGATGGCAACGCCATGGTGCTGCGCGCCGGCCTGCCGCTGCAGGACATGGAGTTCGTGCAGTTCCATCCGACCGGCATCTACGGGGCGGGCTGCCTGATTACCGAAGGCTCGCGCGGCGAGGGTGGCTACCTCGTCAACTCCGAAGGCGAGCGTTTCATGGAGCGCTATGCGCCTTCCGCCAAAGACCTCGCCTCGCGCGATGTCGTCTCGCGCTCGATGACGATCGAGATCCGCGAAGGCCGTGGCGTCGGCAAGAACAAGGATCACATCTATCTGCACCTCGATCATCTCGATCCGGCGGTGCTGCACGAGCGTCTTCCCGGCATCTCCGAATCCGCGCGCATCTTCGCGGGGGTCGATGTCACCAAGGAGCCGATCCCGGTCATTCCGACCGTGCACTACAACATGGGCGGCATTCCCACGAACCCCTATGGCGAAGTCGTCACCAAGAAGAACGGCGATCCCGACACCATCGTGAACGGACTGATGGCGATCGGTGAAGCGGCTTGCGTGTCGGTGCATGGCGCGAACCGCCTCGGCTCGAACTCGCTGATCGATCTCGTGGTGTTCGGCCGCGCGGCTGCGGATCGCTGCGCGCAGAAGCTCACCCCGAACGACAAGCACATGATGCTGCCCGCCGCGCCGACGGAGAAGGCGCTCTCGCGCTTCGACGGCCTGCGATACGCCAAGGGTTCGACCTCGACCGCCGATCTGCGCCTCAACATGCAGAAGGTCATGCAGACCAATTGCGCCGTCTTCCGCACCAGGGAAGTGCTGGAGGAAGGCACCAAGCTCATCCATGGCGTTTTCGGCAGTGCGGGCGACGTAAGGGTCACCGACCGTTCCATGGTCTGGAATACCGATCTGATCGAAACGCTGGAGTTCGACAATCTGATCAGCCAGGCGGTGGTCACGATGGACTCGGCGCTGAACCGGACCGAGTCGCGCGGCGCCCATGCGCGCGAAGACTTCCCTGATCGCGACGACAAAGAGTGGATGAAGCACACGCTGTCCTGGGTCGATTTCGAGACCAAAAAGGTGTCGATCGATTACCGTCCGGTGCACACCTACACGCTGACGAACGAGATCCAGTACATCGAGCCCAAAGCGCGGGTTTACTAGGTCTCGCCGGGATGAAGGGTCCGCTGCCCATATTCATCATCAATCTGGATATGTCGGCCGGCCGGCTCGCGTACCAGAGGGAGCAGTTCGACCGCATGGGCATGGCGTTCGAGCGCGTCCCTGCGGTCGATGGGCTGGCGCTCCCCCGGGAGACCTACGAGCGCTACGCGTTTCAATGGGAACGGCCGATGTCCCATTCCGAAGTTGCCTGTCTGCTCAGCCATAGTCTGGGTTGGCGCCGTGCGGCCGAAGGCAACGGCGCGGTGATCATGGAAGACGATCAGGTGCTTGCTGACGAAATCAAGCCGGTGCTGGACGAATTGGGCCCCCGGGACGGTGCGCAGCTCTTCAACCTCGAGACGCAGCCGCGGTTACGCTATGTCGCGCGGCAGCCGAGCGAGACGATTGCGAATGTCCGTTTCTTCGAGTTGAAAATGCCGACCGCAGGGGCGGGGGCCTATCTGGTAACCCGCGATGCCGC
>CAUJKG010000210.1 GCA_963205465.1 Pseudomonadota bacterium
TTGTGCTTGGCGGCAAGGTCGCGCCAGAACTGCAGCGCCTCGACGGTGGCGGGATTGTTGAAGTGCACCTTGGTGCCGTTATCGCTCATCAATTCCTGGCCGTTCAGGATCGCGAAAGCCTGGAACATCCAGTAGGGATAGCCGGTCGAAGGCACCATGATGCCGTACTGGCCGTCCTTGGTGAGCTTCTTCGAAATCTCCACGAACTCGGCCCAGGTCTTCGGCGGCTTGTTCGGATCGAGCCCGGCCGCCTTGAACAGATCCTTGTTGTAGTAGAGCACGATGGTCGAGCGCTGGAACGGAATGCCCCAGGTCTTGCCGTTGACCTGGCCGTTCGACATCAGCGCGGGATAGAAGCTCTTCAGCCATGCGCGCTCGTCGTCTGTCGAAACCGCGTCGTCGAACGGCACGATCAGGTTCTGTTCGATGAGATCGTAGACGTCGATCGAGAACAGCACCGAAAGCTGCGCCGGCTGCCCGCCCTTGATCGCGGAAAGCGCGCGCACGCGCGTTTCGTCGTAGTTGCCGGCATAGATCGCGTTCACCTTGATGCCGGGATTGGCCTTGTGAAACTCGGCGATCATGCCGTCGATCACTTTGGTCAGCGCGCCGCCGACCGCGATCGGATAATACATCGTCAGTTGCGTCTGCGCGGCGGCAACGCCGGCCGCGCAGAGGAACATGGTTCCTGCGACAATCCCCTTCAGAAAGTTCTTCATCCTGTTCTCTCCTCGTTTTTCTTTCGTCGATTATGCTTTCGCGCGAGCACCGCTCGCCTTGTCGAACAACACCGCATCGTCACGCTTCCATTCGAGCCCGATGTCGGAGCCCGGATCGCGCGAGACCCTTCCGGGAATGCGCGCGATCAGCGCACCCGCCTGGGTCTCGGCATAGAGGAATGTCTCGGCCCCCATGAACTCGCTGTTCTGTACCCGCCCCTGAAGGCCGCCTTGCGTTTCCGTCACGCGAATGCTCTCCGGCCGGATGCCGAGCAGAAGTTTCGCCCTGTCGCCCGCCTGCGGCGCTGCCGGGAGCAGACTTTCCGGAAGCCTTTCTGCCGCGAGCAGCGTCATCGGCGGCGTGCCGATGAACGAAGCCGAGAACGCAGTCGCCGGATCTTCATATAAAGCCGCGGGCGAACCAGATTGCTCTATACGCCCGTCCTTCATCAACACCACGACGTCGGCCAGAGCCATCGCCTCGGTCTGATCGTGCGTGACATATATGACAGTCATATTGAGCTCGCGCTGCAACGAGCGGATTTCCTGCCGCACCGAATGCCGCAGCTTGGCGTCGAGATTGGAAAGCGGCTCGTCCATCAGACAGATCGGATGATCGGCGATGATGGCGCGCGCAAGCGCCACGCGCTGGCGCTGGCCGCCCGAAAGCTGCGCGGGCTTGCGCGATTCGTAGCCTTTCAGGCCGGTGCGCTGGAGCGCAAGCGCGAGCCGTTGGTCGCGCTCGGCGCGGCCGACGCCGCGCACCTTGAGGCCGAATACAATGTTTTCCGCGACGCTCAGATGCGGAAACAGCGCATAAGACTGAAACACCATCGAGATGCCGCGCTTCGACGGCGGCTCGGCAGTGACGTCGCGGCCACCGATCAGAACGCGGCCTTCGTCAGGCGACTCCAGACCCGCGATCAGGCGAAGCGTGGTCGATTTCCCGCAGCCGGAAGGCCCCAGCAGCACGACGAAGGAACCTTGATCGATGGCAAGGCTGACACGATCCACACCGACCGCCGCACCCCACTTTTTGGTGGCGCCCTGTAGTTCGATGAAAGCCATGCCGCCCCTGCAGAATTTTTTTCTATTATCTCGTTCTAGCATTCATATTACAGTTTTATGACAGGCGCGGCGACACCAACTTCGCGAGGCGGACTAGACTTTTGCCTGCGATGCTGCGCTGCACTATTCTCGCAACATTTTCAGGAGCCAATCGTCCGTGCTGATCGCGCAACTTTCCGACATGCATGTTTCGAAGCCCGGCAAGCGGTTCGGCGGCCGCAAGGACACGCGCGAAGCCTTCGCACGCGCGCTTTCGCGCATCGGCTCGCTCAATCCGAAGCCCAATCTCCTGCTGCTTTCCGGCGATCTCGCCGAAACCGGTGCGGCAGAAGAATACGACTTTATCGCCGAACAGCTCGCGCACATGTCCTGCCCGATCGCCGCCATTCCGGGCAATCACGACGTTCGCGAGGAAATGCTCCGTAAATTACCGCGTTACGTAATCCCGCAGGATGGCGGCCACTTGAGCTTCGTCCATGACGCACTGCCGCTTCGCGTCATCGGCATAGACACCATCATTCCCGGAGCGGTGAACGGCGAACTCTGCGAGCACCGGCTCGCATGGCTGGAACAGACGCTGGAAGCCGGGCGCAGCAAGCCGACGCTGATCGCAATGCATCACCCGCCGGTCAAAACCGGCTTTCTCGCCATGGACAATTACGGCATTCGGCGTGGCCGCGAAGCTTTCGCGGCGATCATCGCGAAACATGCCACGGATATTCGCGCAATCGTCTCAGGACACGTACATCGCACGATCCTCGGCAATCTGGCGGGCGTCCCGGTGCTGATCGCGCCGGGATCGTCGCTGGCGTTCGAACTCGACCTTGGCGAACAGCCGTCGCTGAACTTCGTCGAAGAGCCGCCACAGTTTCTCGTGCACACATGGAACGTGGAGAGCGGACTCACCAGTCACGCCGTTTTCGTCGAGACGTTCGGCGGCCCCTTCCCGCTGTCGTGAACGGAGGCGGAGTAAACACGCAGGGATGCTTTCAAACAGTTTCTGAGGCGTTCAACACGCACTCGTCGATGGAGGGAAGCGCGTCCCGCTCGGCGATCGACGACAAATGTGGGCCGAGATCGTGCAGCAGGCCATTGCCGATCCGGTAGATCCAGCCATGCAGATGCAATTCCTGACCGCGCGCCCAGGCATTCTCGACGATCGGTGTCGCCGCGAGCCGGCGCACCTGCATCTCGATATTGATCTCACACATGCGATGAAGCCGCTCTAGCGGCGCCAGCGCATCGAAAGTCTTCCGGTGCTTGCGGTAAAACATCGAAACCGGCTGCAGCCAATGGTCGAACAGCTCGCCCCGCTCCGGCGCGAAAACGCGCTCGATGCCGCCACAACCATAATGACCGCAAACGATGATGTGCTGAACTTTGAGGTGATCGACGGCAAATTCAAGCACGGAAAGAATGTTGAGGTCGCTGGTATGCACGACATTCGCGATATTCCGGTGCACGAAAACCTGGCCCGGATCGAGTTCCAGCACATCGTTCGCCGCGATCCGGCTGTCCGAGCAGCCGATCCAGAGATAATTGGGCCGCTGTTG
>CAUJKG010000211.1 GCA_963205465.1 Pseudomonadota bacterium
ATCAACAAGAACGGCGCGATCCAGCCGAACGCTCCCTGCGGCGGCGTCAAGAAAACCGGTCACGGCGTCGAGTTCACCGAAGACGGCAGGAAAGAATATACCGACGTGCAGGAGGTCTATAGCTGACGGTTTCGGGATCACGCTCTAACTTTTCCGATGCTTTCTACGATACGCGCCGCTACACTGGGGCGCGTATTTTTTTTGAAAAAGGATCAGCCGATGGATATCAAGCGAAACGGTTCGCGCCCTTCCGGCAAAGGCCCCGCAGAATATTTCACCGGCAGCGTGCGGATGGACCCGCTGATCGAAGCCGCCGATCCCGCGCGCGTGCGCGCAGCCCACGTGACCTTCGAGCCCGGCGCGCGCACCGCCTGGCATACGCATCCGCTCGGGCAAACGCTGATCGTGACTTCGGGTTTGGGCTGGGTACAAACCGAAGGCGGACCGGTCGAGGAAATCCGCCCCGGCGACGTGGTCTGGTTTGCGCCGGGCGAAAAACACTGGCACGGCGCGAGCGCTGGCAACGCAATGTCTCACATCGCGATCCAGGAAGCGCTGGACGGCAAAGCGGTAGACTGGCTGGAGCAGGTCAGCGAGGCGCAATACAAGAAATAAGCGAACGCCGCAGCGTCACGCGCCGGGCGCGGGATAGACCACATTGCCGTCCGCGCGAATGACGGCGCCCTCGGTGAGGCGTGCGGGCTCGAGCTTGCCCTGCCCCATGATATGAAAAACCGTTTCGCCGCGCGCGAGCAACTGATCGGCGATGAGGCGACGATGGCAGCGCCACCACACCGCTTCCGAACACATGATCGCGCAACGCCATTGCCGACCTTCCGCGATCAGCCGCGCAAGCCCTTCGTGAAACGCGGCCGAGAGCATGTAGTCGGCGTAGTTGTGAAAGCTCCGGTTTTCCCAGAAGCCGTTCACTTCCGCCGGCAGATCTTTCGCCTTGCCACGCAAGCCCCCGAGCGGCGCGATGTTCTCGTAGGAAATCTGATACGGCGCCAGCGCGCCGGGCAGCGTGTCATGATTGAACTGCGGGTTCGCTCGCGACATCGGCATCTTGCGGACATCCACCACGCGCTCGATGGCAGCGCCCCGCAGCAAGCTGACGAACTCTTCGAGGCTGCGGTTGGAATGACCGACCGTGAAGAACGGCAGCACCGCCGCGCCTTCAGGCATGACGAAGCGCGCCGCCTTTATGCGCAGCGATATGGTCGGTCTTGTCGCTCTTGATCTCGTATTGCGGATCGTCCGCTGAAGCGCGGTGCGTGTATCCCTTGTAGTCGAAGTCTCGCGTGTGCACCTTGATGATGGTGCCGGACACGCGTCCCGCTTCCGAGTTCCAGCTCACATGATCGCCGACCTTGAATTTCGCGGTCATCGCTTCTCCTCCGAAGCCATGTTCACTAGATATGTTCACTCGATCGTCACGGCGCATCGTCCGCGCGCGCGGGACCGCCCTCGCCTTCGAGACGCGCAAGCTGCTTCACGTCCTGCCGGGTGAATTTCAGGCGCACCCCCGCACCCATGCCGTCTCCCTCTTCGACGATGACGACACCGAAATGCTCGAGCGCGCGGTGTGCGGCTTCCGCATCGCTCTCGGTGTGCAGCCAGGCGCTGCCATGGGCCTCGATCGCCGCGATGGTCGCTTCCGGAACGCGCGCCGCTTTCGCAAAATCCTCACGGCTGATTCCCGCAAGTGCGCGGGCCGCCGCGACCAGCCTTCCGCTGAGCTTGGGTTGGACACTCATATTTCGTCCTCACTCCATTCGTTCCGCGTCCCGCGCATGATGCGGGCTTTGTTTCCGTGCGACAAGGCCGGGCACGCCCGCGCGCTGAAGTGCCGCTGGACGAGCTTATGCATCTCGTCTGTAATCTGCCGCGGAACAAATGGGGGCTTCTCGGAATGTCAGCGAAAAACTGGGACAGGGTGCCGATCGATGCGCAGAGCATCGACGCGCCGCTCTCGCAGGCTGCGGTGTTTCTGGTCGTGAAGGTCGCAAGCGAGCCCAACGCGCTCGCGAAGGTCTGCGACCAGCTCGAGGGACTCGATGATCTCATCAAGGTGGTTGCGTTCCGCGATCTGTCCGCGCGGCTATCGTGCATCGCCGGCATCGGCTGCGAACTCTGGGACCTCCTCTTCCCCGGCGAGCGGCCACGGGAACTAAAACCGTTCGCGGAGATTGTGGGCCCGGCCCATCGCGCGCCGTCGACGCCCGGGGATCTGCTGTTTCATATCCGGGCTGAACGCGCCGATCTCTGCTTCGAATTCGAGCGCATCCTGCTCGACAAGCTCGGCACGGCAGTGACGGTGGTCGACGAAGTTTCCGGCTTTCGCTATTTCGACGCCCGCGATCTCTTGGGCTTTGTCGACGGCACGGCGAACCCGACCGGCCTCGATCTGCCGGCGGCGTCGATGGTTGGCGAGGAAGACGCCGCTTTTGCCGGCGGCAGCTATGTCGTGGTGCAGAAATATCTGCACGACCTCACCGCATGGGGAAAAGTGCCGACGCACGTGCAGGAGGCGATCATCGGCCGCACGAAAATCGACAATATCGAAATCGACGACGACGATGCGCCGCGCAAGTCGCACAAATCGCTCGCCACCATCACCGACGCGGACGGCAACGAATACGATATCCTGCGCGATAACATGCCGTTCGGCCGCCCGGGACAAGGCGAGTTCGGCACCTATTTCATCGGCTATTCGCGCTATCTCTGGGTTACAGAAAAGATGCTGCAGCGCATGTTCATCGGCTAGCCGCCGGGGGCTTACGACCGCATCCTCGACTTCTCGACCGCACACACCGGCACGACCTTCTTCGCGCCACCGCGGCCAACTTTGCAGAGACTCGCGCAGGCGGCGAAGCAGACCGTGCCAGGCAGCTGAGAAAAGAGAGCGGAGATGGCCAAGCTCGTGTTCGGAATGAACCAGTCGCTCGACGGCTACGTCGATCACACGGGGTTTGCGCCCGGGCCGAAACTCTTCCGTCACTTCATCGAAGAAGCCGAGCAGCAGGCGGGCAGCGTGTACGGCCGCAAGATGTACGAGATCATGCGCTATTGGGACGACGATCATCCCGAATGGGATGATCCGGAACGCGCCTTTGCGGCGGCGTGGCGCAAGCAGCCGAAATGGGTGGTCTCGCGCACATTACAATCGGTTGGTCCCAACGCCACGCTTGTTCAGGACAATCTGGAGGCAACGATCCGCGCGCTGAAGACCGAACGCGACGGCGAGATCGAAGTGGCCGGCCCGGTGCTAGCGCACGCGCTTACCGAACTCGGCCTGATCGATAAATATCGGATTTACCTGCACCCGGTCGTGCTCGGCAAAGGCAATCCCTATTTCGCCGGAGCCCGCCCGCCGCTGCGGCTTATCAGCAGCGATCCAATGGGCGAGGATGTGATCAGGTTGCAGTATACGCCTACGTGATCTTACGACGCGCAAATCTCGATGCGGCTACTCCGCCGCGACGTTCGCTTTACGCATCATCCGATGAATCTCCTCGGTCAAACTATTGTTGATCTTGATGAGCCGGTGCATCTCGTCCTGAAGCTTCAAGAGCGCCTCGGCGTCCTTGTAAGTCTGCTCTGCCTGCTTGTCCGACGCCGCGGCCGCGACCTTCTGGCCCAGCATGATCACCGACAGCAACACCACCTGGAGGAACGTTCCGGTGATCCATGAACTGATCGCCGCGGCACCGCCCTGGATAGCCGCCGGCAGGCTGACCAGGGCAATCGCCGCAAAGATATAGGCACACCACATGGTGCCGACCACGTTCGTGATTAACACTGCGATGCGCCCGCTCATGCCCACCTGCTCACGTTCGATGAGATGAGGGCCGGATAGCTCGCGCTCCTTAATTCGGGAGTTGGCAATATGTTCGCTGTTCATTGCGTGCTCGTTTCAGCAGGTCGATCTCAATTCGCACAGGCTTTTGATCACGTTCGGTTTTCCGCTACCAATGCGTCCCATGGGTCGCATTCGCGGACGATGTGCCTGCAACAGGCGCACCAAACACGGCCCATAAACGAGAAAAACTCGCCCCAAAATCCGGTCACTCCCACTCAATCGTTCCCGGCGGCTTGCTCGTCACGTCATAGACCACCCGGTTCACGCCCTTCACCTCGTTGATGATGCGGGTTGCGACCTGCCCAAGAAACTTCATGTCGAAAGGATAGAAGTCCGCGGTCATGCCGTCGACGCTCGTCACCGCG
>CAUJKG010000212.1 GCA_963205465.1 Pseudomonadota bacterium
AGCGCTTGAGTTTTGCGATCAACATCTCGGCGGAAGCCGATGGCTGGACCAAAATCTCCAATGCCGAAGCCTGCGTGCGGCGGGCGGCCGAAGCGGCGATGCGCGACGAATCGGCGCCGCCATCCGAAATCTCCATCGTGCTTTCGGATAACGAGCATATCCGCGAGTTGAACAAGCATCACCGCGGCATGGACAAGCCGACCAACGTACTTTCTTTTCCGGCGGCGCGGATGAAAACACCGGCCGGAACGCCGCGCTTTCTCGGCGACATCGTGCTCGCGTTCGAAACGGTCGAGCGCGAGGCGGCGGAAGAAGCCAAGCCGTTCGAGAACCACCTTTCACATCTCGTCGTGCATGGCGTGTTGCATCTCCTGGGCTACGATCACGAAGACGAAGAAGAAGCCGAGACGATGGAATCGCACGAGCGGCAGATTCTCGCGAAGCTCGGCATTCCCGATCCCTATGCGGAGCGCGGCGGTGCTGCGATCGGCACATGAGCGATAGCGGCGACAGATCGAACGGCAACGAGAACGGCGACCGGCACTCCTGGGACCGGCAGTCTTGGCGCGAGCGCATGCTTACGAAGCTCGGTCTCGGCCGCAAGAAATCGCTTCGCGACGATCTTGAGGAAGTGCTTGCGGAAGCGCCCGACCCGGCGGCGCAGAGCGAAGCCGAATTTACGCCCGCCGAGCAGACCATGCTGCAGAACGTGTTGGCGCTGCGCGAGCGCCGCGTTTCGGACGTCATGGTCGCGCGCGCGGAAATGGTCACGGTGAAGCAGGACATTCCGATCGGAGAGCTCCTGCAGACCTTCGCCAATGCCGGACATTCGCGCCTGGTCGCCTACGGCGAAACACTCGACGAGCCGGTCGGCATGGTCCACATCCGCGACCTCGTCTCCTACCTCACGGCGGAAGCCAAAGCCGTGCAGCAGAGCAAGCGCGGCGGGGCGCGGTTCAAGTTCGATCCGAGATCGATCGATCTCGCGCGGCCGCTCTCTGAGACCAAGATCATCCGCCGCATCCTCTATGTACCGCCGTCGATGCCGGCGGCTGATCTTCTCGTGAAGATGCAGGCGACGCACATCCATCTCGCGCTGGTCATCGACGAATATGGCGGCACCGACGGTCTCGTCTCGATCGAGGACATCGTCGAAGAGATCGTCGGCGACATCGAAGACGAACACGACGATCACGAAGCGCGGATCGTGGCGCTCGGCGACGGCAGTTTCCTTGCCGATGCGCGCGCATCCCTCGGCGAAGCGCTCGAAGCCGTGGGCGCGGGCTTCGAGACCGGCACGCTCGGCGACGAAGTCGATACGCTCGGCGGGCTCATGGTTACGCTCGCCGCCCGCGTGCCGGTCCGCAACGAAATCCTCCGCGGGCCCGGCGAATATGATTTTGAAATCATCGATGCCGATCCGCGCCGGGTCAAACGGGTGCGCATCTTCCGCCGTCCGCCTGACCCGCCCAAACGCGAGCGCAAGCGCAAGCCGAAAGCGCAGGACGATACCGCCGCGCGCAGCGCGGAAGCCGGATCATCCGCGGACGTGGACAAGCGCAACGACAACGGCTAACCCGCGGGCATGACGCTCGCCGATCTAGCGAATCGCGTTGTTCTTTCCGGGGGCTGGAGACGGCGTGGCATTGCGCTCGGCTGCGGTGCGCTTTCCGCGCTGGCCATGGCGCCGTTCGATCTCTGGCCCGTGCTTGCCGTTACTTTTCCGGTATTCGTCTGGCTGCTCGACGGCGTCGGCGCAGGACGGCGGGGACTGCTCGGCGCATTCGGGACCGGATGGTGGTTCGGCTTCGGCTATTTCATCGCCGGCCTTTACTGGATCGGCATGGCGCTCTTTGTCGAAGCCGACAAGTTCGCCTGGCTTCTACCTTTCGCGGTGCTGGGCATCCCGGCGGGACTTGCCTTCTTCACCGCCTTCGGGGCGCTGATCGCGCGCGCGATGTGGACGACCGGGTCGCTTCGCATTCTGGCTTTCGCTACCGGACTCACTCTTACGGAATTTTTGCGCGGCACGATCCTCACCGGCTTTCCCTGGAACAGCTTCGGCTATGCGCTGACCAGCGTTTCCTATTTCGCGCAAGGCGCGTCGCTGGTCGGACTGTGGGGACTTACGCTCTTCGCACTCGTCATCTTTGCCTCACCGGCAACGATCGCGGATGCACGCGATCGCACCCGACATCCTTGGGCGCCGGTCGCGCTTGCGCTGCTCGCGCTGTTTCTGCTCGGCGCTTATGGCTGGCATCGTCTCGCGAACCACGAGGTTGCCTATGTCGAAGGCGTGCGGCTGCGGCTGATGCAGCCGAACATCTCGCAAAATCTCAAGTGGCAGCCCGACCAGCGGCCTATCGTGATGCGGCGCTATCTCTCGCTCAGCGATCAGGCGACTTCGCCGGAGCGGCAGGGCGTGAAAGACATCACGCATCTGATCTGGCCGGAATCCGCCTTTCCGTTCTTTCTCGATCGCGAACCGCAGGCGCTCGCGCAAATCGGCGAATTGCTGCCGAACGGAGTCTCGCTCATCACCGGCGCAATCCGCATCGACGCGCCGCTGCCCGGAGCGAAAGAGCCGCGCGTTTTCAATTCCATTCGCGTGCTTCGCGACGACGGTGCGATCATCGCGACCTACGACAAACGCTATCTCGTGCCATTCGGCGAATTCCTGCCGTTTCAGTCGCTACTCGAAAGTATCGGCTTGCAGCAGCTCACAAGGGTGCGCGGCGGCTTCACACCCGGCGCGACGCGGCGTGCGCTTACGATTCCGGGCCTGCCGCCCGCAGCCCCCTTGATCTGTTACGAGGCGATCTATCCCGGCTCGGTATTGCCGCAAGGGGCGCGGCCACGCTGGATTCTCAACCTTACCAACGATGCGTGGTTCGGCATTACGCCGGGACCTTATCAGCACTTCGCGCAAGCGCGTTTGCGCGCCATCGAGGAAGGCTTGCCACTGGTGCGTGTTGCGAACAACGGTATCTCCGCGATCGTGGACCCACTCGGTCGCGTGCTGCGTTCCTTGTCGCTGGGCAGCGACGGCCTGATCGACGGCGCGCTACCGCAGCCGTTAGAGACAACTTTTTATGCGCGTCATCGCAACGGGCCGGTCTTCTTTCTTATTGCTGCCTTCATGATCGCCATATTTGCAGCGCGAAGACGCAACGCCAAGCATCGCTGATATGCCGTTTTGAAATGCTTCCTTCTCCGTCCCCCACGTAGTAGCTTCGCGAATCTTCGGAAGGCCGATGACAAAGAAAACGCCAAATCCCGTTGATCGTTATGTGGGCAGCCGCCTGCGCATGCGGCGCATGATGATCTCGATGAGCCAGGAAAAGCTTGGCGAGCGTCTCGGCATCACGTTCCAGCAAGTGCAGAAATACGAGAAAGGCACCAACCGCATTGGTGCGAGCCGGCTCCAGCAAATTTCAAGCATCCTCAACGTGCCGGTTTCCTTCTTCTTCGAAGGAGCCCCGGACGGAAGCCCTACGGCAGCCGGCTTTGGCGAGACCGGCAACCCGCCTTTCGTCTCGGACTTTCTTGCTACGGCGGAAGGGCTTGCCCTGTCCAAAGCCTTCATGAAGGTCCGCGATCCCAAGCTCCGCCGCCGAATCGTGGACCTTGTGGAAGCCATGGTTGCCGAGGACGAAAAGTAGTCCCTGCGCGTCAAAACACGCATCTCCCAACCCGCCCACACCTTGACCCTGCCTGACTTGGCTGCGAGAACGCTTGCCTCCAAACACAGCTCCGCCTGTATTTCCAAAGATTTCACGCTGCCGCCCAGGAGTTTATCGGTGTCTCTCAAGAACTATATCTTCACGAGCGAGTCCGTTTCGGAAGGCCATCCCGACAAGGTTTGCGACCGCATCTCCGACGAAATCGTCGATCAGTTTTTCAAAGCCGATCCGATGGCGAAGGTGGCCTGCGAGACGCTCGTCACGACCAACCTCATCGTGCTCGCCGGCGAAGTGCGCATGGCCAAAAGCGCCGCCGGCCCGAACGAGATCATGAGCAAGACCGGCAAGGTCAACAAGGCGCTTGCCGAAAAGATCGCGCGCGCAGCCGTGAAGGACATCGGCTACGCGCAGAAGGGCTTCCACTGGAAGACCGCCAAGGTGCAAGTGCACCTGCATGGCCAGTCGGCCGACATCGCGCAGGGCGTCGAAGCCGCCGGCAACAAGGACGAAGGTGCCGGCGATCAGGGCATCATGTTCGGTTACGCCACCAACGAAACGCCGGAGCTGATGCCGGCACCGTTGCAGTATTCGCACAATGTAC
>CAUJKG010000213.1 GCA_963205465.1 Pseudomonadota bacterium
TGTCAATGCCGGTTTCGTCCGGGTCGGTCGTATGAATGACACCGGCAACGTCGCCATCGGTGATGAGCGCCACGGAAGCACCCGTCGCGCGCGTCGCCTTGATCAGTTCGGCGTGACGCGGGCGGTCCATGATCAGCGCGGTGATTTCGTTCGGCTTGACGCCTTTGGCTTTCGCGAGCGCGTTGATGTTGTCGGCGGGCGACGCGTCGAGATCGATCAGGCCTTTCGGATAGCCCGGCCCGATCGCGATCTTGTCCATGTAAACGTCAGGCGCGTTCAAGAGCGTGCCGCCTTCGGCCATCGCCATGACAGCGATCGAGCCCGGCATGTTCTTGGCGCAGAGCGTGGTGCCTTCGAGCGGGTCCACCGCGATATCGACCAGCGGGCCTGTCCGGTTGCCGACTTCCTCGCCGATGAAGAGCATCGGCGCTTCGTCGCGCTCGCCCTCGCCGATCCGGACCGTGCCGGTGATCGGGAGCTTGTTCAGTTCGCGCCGCATGGCATCGACCGCGGCCTGGTCCGCCGCCTTCTCGTCGCCCCGCCCGCGCAGACGCGCAGCCGAAACGGCCGCGCGCTCGGTGACGCGCGCGATTTCCATGGAAAGAATACGTTCGATGAAAAGATCCGGCTGCACTTCCACCGCCGGGTTTGCCTGCTTCGCCATTTCTCCCTCAGTTCTTCTCGATGCGGATTACCTGCGGGTCCGCCGCAAGCACGCCGTCTTTCTTGATGGCCGCGAGCGCATTGCGCATCGCGTCTTCGTTGGTTGCGTAGGTAATCAGAACGACCGGCGCCGGCGCGTCCGAAGACTGCTTCTTGTCGCGGCGGCGCTGCAGAATGGATTCCAGCGAAATGCCCTGCTCCGCCATGCGGCCCGCGATGGTCGCGGCGGTGCCCGGCTTATCGACCGCGGCCAGACGAATGTAATAGCCGCCTTCATGCTCGAGCATCGGCGCGCGCACGGCTTTCGCAAGCTGTGCGGCGCTGCGGCCGAAGGGGGCCACGCGCCTTCCGCTCGCCAGATCGACGATATCGGCGACCACGGCTGACGCCGTCGCAGCACCACCCGCGCCGGGACCGACGAGTGTCAGATCGAGCGCGTCGGAGTTGATCGCGACCGCATTGGTGACGCCGTCGATTTCGGCAATCACGGTGCCCTTCGGCACCATGGTCGGATGCACGCGCTGCTCGACGCCGGTGTCGGTCTTGACCGCAACGCCGAGGAGCTTCACGCGATAGCCCAACTCATCCGCCGCTTCGAGATCGGCAAGCGTGATCGACTGAATGCCCTCGACGTAAACAGCGTCGGCATCGACCTCGGCACCGAAGGCAAGGCTCGCGAGGATCGCGATCTTGTGCGCGGTGTCGAAGCCGCCGATGTCGAAGGTCGGGTCGGCTTCGGCGTAACCGAGCTTCTGCGCTTCCTTGAGGCAATCCTCGAAGGAGCGGCCCTCTTTCTGCATCGTCGTGAGGATGTAATTGCAGGTGCCGTTGAGGATGCCGTAGACGCGCGAACTTTCCGCGCCGCCGAGACCCTCGCGCAACGTCTTGATGACCGGGATGCCGCCACCGACCGCCGCCTCGAAGTTGAAGGCGGCGTTATTCTTCTCGGCAAGTTTGATCAGCGACGTACCGTGCTTGGCGATCAACGCCTTGTTCGCGGTGACCACCGGACGGCCGATGCCGAGCGCGGCTTCGACGGCGGCTTTCGCCGGATCGCCGGAGCCGCCCATCAGTTCGACAAAGACGTCGATGCCGGAATCCTTCGCAAGCGCTACCGGGTCGCTCGCTTTGCGGATCGAGGAAAGGTCGAGGCTCTGGTCGCGCGGCGGATCTTTCGAGGCGATGGCGACGAGATCGATCGGCCTGCCCGCGCGCACGGCGAGCTTATCGCGCGTGCGCAGGAGCATGCCGGCGACTGCCGATCCGACCGTGCCGAGACCGGCGAGACCTACGCGTAGCGGGGCATTCATTGCAAACTTACTCCGCTACTTAACCGCGCGCCGACAGCGGCACGACATTGTGCAGGATGGTGTCCGCGGACTCGAGGAACTTGCGGACGTTACGCGCGGCCTGCCGAATGCGTTGCTCGTTCTCGACCACGGCGAGACGCACGAAATCGTCGCCGTGCTCACCGAAGCCGATGCCCGGCGCCACCGCGACGGAAGCCTTCTCGACCAGGAGTTCGGCAAACTTCACGCTGCCGAGCGGACGGAAACGCTCCGGGATCGGCGCCCAGGCGAACATCGACGCGCGCGGCGCGGGAATATCCCAACCGGCGCGCGCGAAACTTTCGACCATCGCGTCGCGGCGAGTCTTGTAGGTCTGGCGCATCTCGTTGATGCAATCCTCAGGGCCGTTCAGCGCCGCGGTCGCGGCAACCTGCACCGGGGTGAAGGCACCGTAATCGAGATAGGATTTGACGCGCGAGAGTGCCGCGATCACGCGCTCGTTGCCGACCGCGAAGCCCATGCGCCAGCCGGCCATGGAAAACGTCTTCGACATCGAAGTGAACTCGACCGTAACATCCATCGCGCCCGGCACCTGCAGCACCGACGGCGGCGGATTGTCGTCGAAATAAACTTCGGCATAAGCGAGATCGGAGAGCACGAGGATCTCGTGCTTCTTCGCAAAGGCCACGACGTCGCGATAAAACTCAAGATCGGCGACCATCGCCGTCGGGTTCGACGGGTAACAGATCACGACCGCGATCGGCTTCGGGATCGAATGCACCACCGCGCGCTCCAGCGCGTGGAAGAATTCCGGTCCCGGCTCGCTCGGGATCGAGCGGATCGAACCGCCCGCCATCAGAAAGCCGAAGGCGTGGATCGGATAGCTCGGGTTCGGCACGAGCACGACATCACCCGGCTCGGTGATCGCCTGCGCGACGTTGGCGAAGCCTTCTTTCGAGCCAAGCGTCGCCACGATCTGGGTGTCGGGATTGAGCTTCACGCCGAAGCGGCGCGCATAATACGCAGCCTGCGCCTTGCGCAGTCCGGGAATGCCCTTCGACGAGGAGTAGCGGTCGGTCCGCGGCTTGCCGAGGGTTTCCTTCATTTTCTCGATGACGTGGGCGGGCGTTGGCAGGTCCGGATTGCCCATCCCGAGGTCGATGATGTCGGCGCCGGCATTGCGGGCGGCGGCCTTCACCCGATTGACACTCTCGAAAACATACGGGGGCAAACGCTTGATGCGATAAAATTCGGACATGGGGCGACCTATGCAGGTTCTGTAGAAACGGGCCCCTTTGGCGATTCATGCGGACCCGGATTCATGCGGCGCTCATAGCACCGAAAGGCAAGGAATTGCACGGCTTTTACGCGCGCCGGCGGCGCTAATTAGCTCGCTCGATCCGTTGCTTGACCTGCGCCTCGCGCTCTACCGAGAGCTTCTGAAGCTGGTTTTCGAGCTTGATGCGCTCGACATCGTTCATGACCGGACGCTCGTCGAGGCGCTCCTCGGGGGGCGCGATCGCTGGGAAAGACTGCGGGGTATTGGCCGGGTCGGAAACCGGATTCGAGGCCGGAATCACGGGAATCGAAGGCACCCTCATATCGGCAAAGGGGACCGGGACATCACCGCTCGCGCAGCCGCCCAGCAGCAGCACACCCACGAGGACTCCCGTGAGTGCTGCAGCGCGGCATAATCTGCCGGCGGTCGATGGCGGTGAAACAATCCTCAACGATTGCCCCTTAATAACCCAAACATCTTGATTTTGTAGCAGCGGCCTCTGTCGCTGCCTATTATGGCGGAAGCGGGGTCGGCCTTCGGGCCGAGGCATACCGCCAAAACGAGTATGGGGAGTAAACGCGACATGGACGACAAGCCCAAACCCGGCGTCGAAGCGCCACGGGCCGTCGATCCAGAGGCGTTCGCCCGTAACCTCGCCCGCCTCATGGAACAGGGCGGCAAGGCGCTCGCCGCCTATCTCAAGCCGCGCGAGACGCAGGACTTCGGCGACGCCAAGGCCGAAGAAATGGTCGACATCTTCAAGACGCTGAACCATGTCGCCGAATTCTGGCTCTCCGATCCGCAGCGCGCAGCCAACGCACAGAACCGGCTGCTCAAGGGCTACATGGACCTCTGGGCCATGACCATGAAGCGCATGGCCGGCGAAACCGTCGCCCCGGTGAAAGCTGCCGATCCGAAAGACCGCCGCTTCAACGATCCGGACTGGAACAGCAACATCTTCTTCGACGCCCTGAAGCAAGGCTATCTGCTCACCAGCGATTGGGCCGAGCGGATGGTCAAGGAAGCCGAAGGGCTCGACGAGCACACCCGCCGCAAGGCCGAATTCTACGTGAAGCAGATTTCGAACGCGGTCTCGCCCTCGAACTTCGTGCTCACCAATCCCGAGCTCTTCCGCGAGACGCTGGACTCGTCCGGCGAGAACCTCGTGCGCGGCATGCAGATGCTGGTCGAGGACATCGAAGCCGGCAAAGGCGATCTGCGCATCCGGCAGTCCGACTCCTCGATGTTCGAGGTCGGCCGCAATCTGGCGCTGACGCCGGGCAAGGTCGTGTTCGAGAACGATCTCATCCAGGTGCTGCAATACACCCCGACGACCGAGAAGGTGCTTGCCGTTCCGCTCGTGATCGTGCCGCCGTGGATCAACAAGTTCTACGTGCTCGATCTCACGCCGGAAAAGTCGATGATCAAATGGGCGGTCGAGCAAGGCATCACCGTCTTCGTAATCTCCTGGGTAAACCCCGACGCCAGCCTCGCGATGAAGACCTTCGAAGACTACATGAAGGACGGAGTATTCGCGGCCCTCGACGCCGCGCAGAAAGTCACCGGCGAAAAACAGGCGCATATCTGCGGCTATTGCGTCGGCGGCACCATGACCGCGGTCTCGCTCGCCTATCTCGCGGCCACCAACCAGAACCGTATCGCGAGCGTGACCTTCCTCGCGACGCAGGTCGACTTCACTTATGCCGGCGACCTGAAGGTGTTCGTCGACGAAGAACAGCTGGAGTCGCTCGAGCGGCGCATGAAGCAGGTCGGCTTCCTCGACTCGACCAAGATGGCGATGGCCTTCAACATGCTGCGCTCGAACGATCTGGTCTGGCCCTACATCGTCAACAACTACATGCGCGGCAAGGCGCCCTTCCCGTTCGACCTGCTCTACTGGAATTCTGATTCGACGCGGCTGCCTGCCGCCAATCACTCATTCTACCTGCGCAACTGCTATCTCGATAACAAGCTCTCCGCCGGCAAGATGGTGGTCGACAACATGCGCCTCGATCTCGGCCAGGTGAAGGTGCCGGTCTACAACCTCGCCACGCGCGAGGACCACATCGCGCCGCCGCAATCGGTTTTCCTGGGCTCCAGCTTCTTCGGCGGGCCGGTGCGTTTCGTGCTCGGCGGCTCGGGTCACATCGCAGGCGTCGTCAATCCGCCCGAGAAAAAGAAGTACAGCTACTGGACCGGCGGCCCAGCCGACGGCGAATTCGATAAATGGTTCGAGCAGGCGACCGAGCACAAAGGCTCGTGGTGGATCGACTGGCTTGCCTGGATCAAGGAGATCGACAATCGCGAAGTGCCCGCGCGCATTCCGGGCGAAGGTCCGCTGGCCGCGATCGAGGACGCACCCGGCCGCTACGTCAAGGTGAAGGCGTAAGCCGCGTATTATCCGAAACTCAACGGCGTCTGAAACTGTTCAGTAAAGGTATCTTGCTTGGAACCGCTACCGACGCAGGTGAAGCCGAAGCGCGCAAATGTGCTTCTGCGCCTGCTCGGTCCCGGGCTCGTGACAGGCGCGGCGGACGACGATCCGTCCGGGATCGCTACCTATTCCCAGGCCGGCTCGCAGTTCGGCTACGGACTGCTCTGGACGGTTTTTCTGACCACGCCTTTCATGATCGCCATTCAACTCGTGAGCGCGCAGATCGGCCGCGTCACCGGCAAGGGCCTCGCCGCCAACATGGCCGAAGCTTTGCCGCGCTGGTGCGCGATCGGACTCATCGGGCTGATGGTTGCTGCGAACACCTTCAACATCGCAGCCGATCTCGCTGCGATGGGCGAAGCGCTGGAGCTGGTGATCGGCGGGCTCCGCCATGAACATGCGCTGATCTTCGCTTCGATCTCGGTATTGCTGCAGGTTTTCATTCCCTATCATCATTACTCACCCATCCTGAAATTCATGACGCTGGTGCTGTTCGTCTATGTGGCGACGGCCTTCACTGTGCACATCCCGTGGAGCACGGCGTTGCTCGCGTCGATCGTGCCGGCGATCAAATTCAACACCGACTATTGCATGATGGTGGTCGCCGTCCTCGGCACCACCATCAGCCCGTATCTGTTCTTCTGGCAGGCGTCGCAGGAGGTGGAGGAAATGAACCACGCCAAGCGGCGGCGCCCGTTGCGAAACCTCCGGCGCGGCGGCGACGGCGAGATGCGCCGCATGACAATCGACACCAGCGTGGGAATGCTGCTCTCGAACGTCATCGCCTTCTTCATCATCCTGACCACCGCGGCGGTTCTGCACACGAATGGCGTCACCGACATTCAGTCGGCCTCGCAGGCCGCGGAAGCGTTGCGTCCGCTCGCGGGCAACACGACCTTCGCGCTCTTTGCGCTCGGGATCATCGGCACCGGACTACTCGCGATTCCCGTTCTCGCGGGATCGGCCGCTTACGGTGTCGCGGAGCTGGCGGGCTGGAACGCCACGCTCGAAGCGAAAGCCTCAAAGGCTAAGGGCTTCTATGGCATCATCGGCGCGGCGACGATTGCGGGCTTTGCCCTCAGCTTTGCCGGCATCAGTCCGATCAGGATGCTGGTCTGGAGCGCCGTTATCAACGGCATCGTATCGGTGCCGATCATGGCGTTAATGATGCTGATCGTCAGCAAGCGGAACGTCATGGGCCGATTCAAGGCGGGGCCCGCGCTCATCGCGGCGGGCTGGACCGGGACGTTACTCATGACGCTTGCCGTCGTCGCCCTGCTCGGCTCTCTGGCGCTTTCCAGTTGAGTGATCAGGCCGCTTCCAGCACCATAGGCCCGTAGCGCCGGAGCTTGTCGTAGGTCTCGAAGCCAAGCCGCTGATAGACCGGCTCGCCGAATTTGCTTGCCTGCAAGGTGACAACCGTTGCGCCCGCCTCGAACGCGGCGTTGGTCGAATGCACGGTCAGGAGCGCGGCAAGGCCCAGGCGTTGCGCGTCCGGCCGCGTGCCGATCCAGTAAAGTCCCGCGCACTTTCCGGTCGTCAGAACAACGGCGGTCGCAAGCGGCGTCTCGTCGCGATAGGCGATGTAACCGATCCCATCCTTGCCGAAGAGCGCTTCGGGTTTTGAGAACATCGCGCGCGTATGCACTTCCGGCAGCCCGAGCATCGCGTAAGCAAGAACACTCACCTCGACGAAGTCTTCCAGATGCTTTGCGCTCCGCATGATTTCAATGCGGACGCCGTCCGGCGTCTGCCGCGAAGCCAGCGGCTTCGTCACCGACATGCACGGAATTGCAAAACGCGTTTCATAGCCGTTCGCGAGCAGATATTCCTCGAGATCGCGGTCTTGTTTTTCGATGACCGAGAAGGTGAACATGCGCTGTCTCGGCGCGAAGAAGGCGCGCGCGGCCTCGTCCATGTCCTTCGGTTTTATCGAGAGCTCGTTGCGCGCGGCCGCGTTCCAGTAGCTTCCCGGAAAATTGCTTGCGCCCGCGACCAGCAGGATGCCATCGCGATCCCGCACCTCGCAGGGAGTTTGGAAGGAGGCATGAACGCGAATGGATTCCAGATAATTCCGGTTCGAAAGCTGTTCGACTTGATTCATCGGCTGGGGATCGCGTTTCGTCCTGAAGAATTGATAGCGGCAATCCCGATGAGCGCCTAGCGCCGCCCGTGCATTCGCGGCAAATTCTCTCGCCCTGCACACGGACGAGTCATGCGCAATGTTCTGAAAGTTCTGTTCTGCCTGGCGGCAACGGCCGGCTTCGCCGCGATCGCAGAAGCCCAGATCCGCTTCGAAGTGCATCCGGTGCAGACCCGAAGTCCTACGATGCTCCAGTTCCTGAACGATGCGAAAGATGCGCGTCCCGCGCAGATTGCGGGCGAATTGCGTTTCCCGCTCTTCGGCGAAACGCGCATGCCCGCCGTCATCCTTGTTCACGGCTCCGGCGGCATCGGCAGCAACGTCAGGGACTGGGCGGACCTGCTGAACAAGCAGGGCTATGCCGTCTTTCTGCTCGACAGTTTCAGCGGCCGCGGCATCACCAGCACGGTGGCAGATCAAACCCAGCTTTCCGCGAGCGCGATGCTTTACGATTCCTGGCGCGCCCTTGAAATGCTCGCAAAGCACCCCCGGATCGACCCTGGCCGGATCGCTATCATGGGTTTCTCGAAGGGGGGCTTCGCCGCGCTCTATTCCGCGCTGACGCGCTTCCAGAAACTGCATGGTCCGCAGGACCTGAAATTCGCGGGGCACATCGTGTTCTATGCGGCGTGCAATACTTCGTTCGCCGAAGATCTCGTTACCGACAAGACGCCGATCCGCTTCTTCCACGGTCTTGCCGACGACTACACGCTCGCCGAGCCTTGCCGGACCTATGCGAGCAAGCTGAAGGAAACCGGCAACGATGCCGTCTTTTTCGGTTACGCCGGCGCGCATCACGCCTTTGATGCTGCCGGGCTTTCCCGTCCGCTCAAACTCCGCAATGCCGTTACGGCGCGCACGTGCCGCATCACGGAACGGCCGCGCGGCGCGCTGGTGAACGAAGAAACCGGAAAGACCCCCACTCTCAGCGATCCCTGTATTGAACGGGGCGCGACCATCGCCCATAGTGCCGCCGCACTGGCGGCGTCGCGAAAAGAAGTCGCCGCATTTCTCAAGGCGCTATTCAAGAAACCATAACGGAGTTTCGCGAAATGTCCGCGAAGGAAACGCTCACCGTCGATCAGATCAAGGCGCGCATCGGCCAGAACATCGGCACCTCGAAATGGTTCGCAGTCGATCAGAAACGGATCGACGAATTTGCGCATGCGACCGAGGATCATCAGTTCATTCACGTCGATGAAGCGCGCGCCAAGGCGGAAACGCCGTTCGGCGGCACCATCGCGCACGGCTTTCTTACGCTCTCGCTGCTGGCGCCGATGGGCTATGACGCGCTGCCCGCGATCGCGAACCGGGCAATGGGCATCAATTACGGTCTCGACAAGGTGCGCTTCCTCAACCCGGTGCGCGCGGGCTCGAAGGTGCGCGGGCATTACAAGCTCGTGGATGTCACACAACGCTCCGAGAAGGAACTGTTGTTCAAGTATGAAGTGACGGTCGAGATCGAGGGCCAGGCGCGCCCTGCCCTCATCGCGGAATCGCTCGGCATGGCCGTGCTGCAATGAACGACCCCTTGATGGATCTGATCGCAGGCTCGGGCGCGGTAAGTCCGGACCCGCTGCTTTCCATCGAAGATCGCGTCGAGCACAAATTCGCGGACAGCGACGGCGTGAAGATTCACTACGCCGCCTTGGGTTCGGGGCCGCTCGTGATCATGATGCATGGCTTTCCCGATCACTGGCTGACCTGGCGTCACCAGATCGACGCGCTCTCGAAACAGTTTCGCGTCTGCGCGCTTTCGATGCGCGGCTACGACCGGAGCGACAAGCCCAAGGGCGTCGAGAATTATTCGATGCGCAAGCTGGTCGGCGATTGTGCGGCCGTGATTGCCGCCGAAGGTGCTCAGAAAGCCACGATCATCGGACACGACTGGGGTGGCGCCACCGCGTGGAATGTCGGCATGCGCCGGCCGGACCTCACCGAGCGGCTGATCGTGCTGAACATGCCCCACCCCTGGACGCTGGCGAAGCTGCTCGCGGAAAACCCGGAGCAGCAAAAGAACTCCCAATACGCGCGCAATTTTCAGGACCCGGAATTCTACAAGCAGATTTCGCTGGAGCGGCTCGGCGCCTGGGTCGGCGATCCGGAGGCGCGCAAGCGCCATCTGGAGGCAATGCGGCGCTCCGACCCGCAGGCGATGCTGCATTATTATCAGGCGAACTACCCGGCTCCGCCTTATGTGACGCCGTCAGCCCCGCCGCCGCGCGTGAAGGCCCCCACGCTCCTGATCCACGGCATGGAAGACAAGGCGCTCCTTGCCGAGGGCCTCAACGGCGTCTGGAACTTCGTAGAACCGGATTTCGCGCTCGCGACGATCCCCGGCGCGGGGCATTTCGTGCAGCAGGACGCGGCCGACGCCGTCAGCCGCACGATCCTGGCCTGGCTCAATCGCTCAGCGCGATCCAAAATCCCCGCTCACACGTGATTGATCGGACACCGCTTCTCAAGCGGCGGCCGGGGCCGTAGGATCGCTCGAACCAATAAACTTGCAGGGAATCGCCATGCGCCGTTTGGGGCTCGCGGCACTTCTGACCGCCTTTGCCTTGTTCTCACCCGGTACCGTTTCGGCGCAGACGCCGGACGACTGCTATAAGGCCGGCCTGCAGGACGACGACAACGAGTTGATCCGCATTTGCACCGCGGTGCTGGAAAAAGGCGGCCTTGAGGGCAATATCCTTTCCACCACCCTCTCGAACCGCGGCCTTGGCTATTTGCGCAGCGGACAATATGACAAAGCGATCATCGACTTTTCGGAAGCGATCCTGATCAATCCGAAGAACCCCTTCGCCTTCGATAACCGCGGCGACGCCTGGCGCGAGAAGAAAAACTTCGACCGCGCGCTTGCCGACTACAACGAAGCGCTGGCGATCGAACCCACCTTCACGAGCTCGCTGCTCAATCGCGGCATTACCTACGAACTCGCCGGCGACAAAGCGAAAGCGCGGGCCGACTACGAAGCCGCACTCAATCAAAAAGGCGACCGCGCCATCGACAAGTGGGCGCGCGAACAGGCGAAAAACCGCCTCGACAAACTCGGGCGCTGACGCGCCGCAAGGGATCAAACAGGAAAGCGACCATGAAGAAAACACCCGCCCTCGCATTCGCAATCTTGCTCTCGGCAGCGGCGCTGCCTGCTGCGGCGCAGACGCCCGAGGATTGCTTTCAGGCAACCCTGAAGACCGACGATCAGGCGATCATCCGCGTCTGCACGCAGGCGCTGGATCGCGGCGGGCTCAACGACCGCACGCGCTCGATCACGCTGTCCAACCGGGGCTTGGGCTATCTGCGCAGCAAGGACTTCGACAAGTCGATCATCGATTTTTCGGAGGCGTTGCTCATCGATCCGAAGAATGCCTTTTCGTTCAACTTCCGTGGCGAAGCCTGGCGCGAGAAAGGCAACTTCGACCGCGCGCTCGCCGACTTCGAAGACGCACTCGGGGTCGATCCCGGATTCACCGCCGCGTTCTACAATCGCGGCCTCACCTATGAGCGGCAGGGAAATCCCACCGCCGCGCGCGCGGAATATCAGCGGGCAATCGCACTGAAAGGCGACCGCCCGATCGACAATTGGGCGCGCGACCGCGCCAACGAGCGTCTAACCGCGCTCGGCGATGGCCCGCAGCAGCAACAACAGCAGCAGCAAACGCAGCCACGTAACGACGACCGCGGCCGCGATCGTGATCGCAACGACCGCACCACGCAGCAAAATCAGCAGCAGCAGCAGCAACAGCAACAAAACAACGAACCGAGTCGCGGCAACGAAGGCAGTTATCAGCGCCGCCGTTGAAGCGGGATCAGAACCCGCTTTCGCTCGTGCTATGAAAATATGAACCCGAAAAGCGGAAACGCTTTTCGGGTTCTTCCGA
>CAUJKG010000214.1 GCA_963205465.1 Pseudomonadota bacterium
CCGTAACTTGATGACCGGCCTGAAGGAGGCGGCGCGCCATCGGCGCGCCCATGAGGCCGGTACCGAGAAATGCAATCTTCACCGTAGACCCACTTATATTAGCTTGTATATATAAGTATGCTGAGGCCGACGGAGTCAAGCGAGGACGGCTCATGTTTTCATCATTGATCGTGGATATAAAAGGCAACGCTGCCTGGATAAGGCTCAATCGGCCGACTGCGGCAAACGCAATGAATGAACAGATGCGCCGCGAGCTTGCATCTGCCTTCGATGCGGCAGCGCAAAACGAGGCAGTTCGTTCGATCGTGATTTGCGGCCAAGGCAAATCCTTTGCTGCCGGCTCCGATGTTCGCGAACTCAGCGTGTTGAGCCCCGTGCAGTCGGTCGAACTTTCTGAACGGATCGCGCGCTTTCATGCGCATATCGCCGAAACCGGAAAGCCAGTAATCGCTGCAGTCAGTGGCTGGTGTCTCGGCGGCGGCTTCGAGCTTGCGCTTGCCTGTGACATACGAATCGCATCGCAGACCGCGCGCTTTGGATTGCCGGAGCCCACGCTCGGCCTGATCGCGGGCGGCGGCGGAATTCCCCGCCTGGCGAAGTTGGCAGGGGCGGGGATCGCACGGCATATGTGCCTCACGGCTGAAATCATCGACGCAAACCAGGCGCTGGATCGCGGCATCGTCACGGCGGTCGTGCCGGCCGACGAATTCGAGGCGGCGGTCAGCCGGTTGACGGATCGCATCGCCGACCTCGCGCCGGTTGCTGTCGCGCAAATAAAACGAGTATTGGAATCAGCCGGCGATGATAATCTCGCCGGCGCCGTTGCGGCGGAGGCGCAGGCCTGTGCACTCTGTATGGCGACGGACGACTATAAGGAAGGTACTGCGGCGTTCCTCGAGAAGCGTAAGGCTCAGTTCGCCGGGCACTGAACAAGAACCGAGAGCGACCTCCCGTGTCATCCTCTTCCGCTTCGTCCATCCGTAAACGCCCACGGTTGAAGGCCGTGGCAACAGGCTCGCCGATGCCGCTCTATGAGCGGATCAAAACTTATGTCACCGACCGCATCTCCAGCGGCGTCTGGAAGGCCGGAGAGAAGGTGCCGAGCGAGAACGAACTCGCATCGACGCTCGGCGCGTCCCGCCTTACGGTGCATCGGGCGTTTCGCGAGCTCACCGACGTCGGTGTCCTCCATCGGCTGCATGGCGTCGGCACCTTCGTCGCAGAGCCCAGGCCGGTTTCCACGATCGTCAAACTGCACAACATCGCCGACGAAATTCGCGAGCGCGGCGACCGGCTTTCGGTCAAGGTGCATAAGCTGCAGAAAGTGCGCGCCAGCGAGGAACTCGCCGGGCACTTCGAGGTTCCGGCCAAGACCGAGCTGTTTCATAGCGTGATCGTCTATCTGTCGAACGAAGTGCCGGTGCAGATCGAAGACCGGTATGTTTCAGCGGAATTTGCGCCTGATTTCATGAAGCAGGATTTCACCACGCGTTCCACGACCGATTATTTGCAGGCGATCGCCCGCGCGACGGAAGCCTTGCTGGTGATCGAAGCCATGCCGCCGAGCGCGGAATGTTGCCGGCTGTTCGACATGCCGCGTACGGAGCCGTGCCTCGTGGTTACCCGCCAGACCAGGGTGAAGGATCTGGTTACGACCTACACGCGCTTCTATCATCCGAGCTCGCGTCATCGCATCGTCAGTCATTTCGATTTCCGGGACGCGAGCCCGAGACTGGCGCGGCGTTAGAGTATGATCCCGAAAAGAATAGGGATCTCGCGTTCAGGAGAGAACGGTCCGCGCGATGATGTTGCGCTGAATCTCCGACGAGCCTTCGTAGATTCGCATGATGCGCACGTCGCGCACGTAACGCTCCAGTGGAATGGCGCGCGTGAAGCCGTAGCCGCCATGGATTTGTAACGCCTTGTCGGTGACGCGCGCTGCCATCTCGGAAGCGAACAGCTTCGCCATGGACGCTTCCAGACTGTAGCGTTCCGCCGCCGCCCGTTTTTGTGCCGCGGCCAGGCCAAGTCCGCGTGCGGCCGCGATCTCGGTTGCCATATCGGCGATCATCCACTGGATGCCTTGGTATTCGGATAGCGGCATGCCGCCGATTTTGCGCTGGCGTGTCCAGTCGCGTGCCGCGGAATAAGCTGCCTCGGCGATCCCGACGCAGCAGGCGGCGATGTCGAGCCGTCCCGCGTCCAGCGTCTTCAAGGCCGTGCGGAAGCCGGAGCCCGCGGGGCCGAGCCGGGCGTCCTTCGGCGCCAAGCAATCGAGATTGACTTCGAAGACATGGCCGCCACGCAGTCCCATGGTGGGCTCGTTCGCGCCGATCTGTACGCCAGGCGCTTTTGGGTCGATCGCGAAAGCGGAAATGCCGCGCGCGCCTGCTGCAGGATCGGTCTTGGCATAGACCACGATAAAATCCGCCGCTGCGGCATTCGAGATGAAATGCTTCGTGCCTGTTAGCCGATAGCCATCGGCTTCCTCGCGGGCCGTCGTGGTCATGTCCGCGGGGTTGGATCCTGCACCCGGTTCGGTGAGAGCGAATGCCCCGAGCAACTCGCCGCTGGCGGCACCGGGCAGCCAGCGCGCTTTCTGTTCCGCGCTGCCGCCGTACAGGATCGAGTCCGTGGCGAGATAATGCGCAGTGACCATGGATGCGGTGGAAGCGCAGGCACCGGCGATCAAGGCGATGGTTTCGAACTGCGTCCAGGGATCGATACCGGCGCCACCGTATTCTTCGGGGAGGTTCTGTCCGAAGAGGCCGAGCGCGGCGAGACCGGCGCGATGTTTGGTTGCGAAGATCTCCCGTGCGTCGATCTCAGCTGCGGCGGGGACCAGAACGTCCCGGCAGAAAGCAGCGACGCTGCTGATGACCTCGGTATCGGCTTGCTTGGACATGGCCTCATCCCCAGCCGGAAACAGATTTGCTTTGCCGCCGGCACGTATTGTCTATACAATTAACTCTATGGCCGCCCCGGTTGCTGCGCAAGCGGCTTCACGGCGCAGGAGGGATCCATGGACAACATTGTGCTGAGGCCCGGTTCGGTTTCGCTGCCTGCGTGGCGGGCGATCTATCGCGGTGCGCGGGCGACACTCGATCGCGCGTGCCGGCCTGCGGTGGAGACGGCAGCTCAGGTCGTCGAAGACATCATCGCGGAAGGCGCTCCGGTCTACGGCATTAACACCGGCTTCGGAAAGCTGGCGCAGGTGAAGATCGGCGTCGAGGATCTTTCGATCCTGCAGCGGAACATCGTACTTTCCCATGCCGCCGGCACTGGCGATCCGATGCCTGCTGCCGTCGTGCGCCTGATGATGGCGCTGAAGATGAGCAGCCTCGGGCAGGGCGCTTCCGGTGTTCGCTTTTCAGTCATCGAGATGCTCGAAGCGATGCTGGAGCGTAATCTCGTTCCGGTTATTCCCGCGCAGGGTTCGGTCGGCGCGTCGGGAGATCTCGCGCCACTTGCCCATCTTGCTGCGGCCATGATCGGCTACGGCCATATCGACGCGCCGCAGGGTAGGCTGCCGGCGGAGCAAGCATTGCGCGCCGCAGGTCTCGCGCCGATTGCGCTCGGTCCCAAGGAAGGGCTGGCGCTCCTGAACGGCACGCAATTCTCGACTGCTTACGCGCTTGCCGGATTGTTCGAAGCCGAAAACCTGCTGCAGGCCGCACTCGTGACCGGGGCGCTATCGGTCGACGCCGCGCGCGGCTCCGATACGCCGTTCGACCCGCGCATTCACGCGCTGCGCAAGCATGAAGGGCAGGCCGCGACAGCCGCAGCGCTTCGTGCTCTGCTCGAAGGAAGCGCAATCCGTGCCTCGCATCTCGTGAACGACGACCGCGTGCAGGATCCTTATTGCCTGCGCTGCCAGCCGCAGGTGATGGGGGCGTGCTTCGACTTCCTGAAGAAAGCGGCCGCGACGCTGGAAACGGAAGCCGACAGCGTCACCGATAATCCGTTGATCTTCGCCGACAGCCGCGAAGCGCTCTCGGGCGGCAACTTCCATGCCGCTCCTGTCGCATTTGCCGCGGATGTGATTGCGCTCGCGCTTTGCGAGATTGGTTCGCTGGCGGAGCGGCGGATTGCCATGCTGGTCGATCCGGCGCTTTCCGGCCTGCCTGCTTTTCTGACGCCGAAGCCGGGGCTCAATTCCGGTTTTATGATTCCGCAGGTCACAGCCGCCGCGCTCGTCTCCGAGAACAAGCAAAACGCTTATCCGGCGAGCGTGGACTCGATCCCGACTTCCGCCAACCAGGAAGACCATGTTTCGATGGCGGCGCATGGCGCGCGGCGATTGCTGCGCATGGCGGAGAACACGAATGGTGTTATCGCGATCGAGTTGCTGGCAAGCGTACAGGCATGCGGTTTTCATGCACCACTGAAAACCAGTGCGCCCTTGCAGCGCGTGATCGCAATGCTCCGCGAGAAAGTGCCCGCGCTCGATCACGACGAATACTTCTATCCGCAGATCGAAGCGGCGAAAGCCTTCGTGCGCTCCGGCGCGGTGGTCGAGGCCGCAGGCTCTGCGACTGTGCCGGCCATCTGCGGCTAACCCCAAAGAAAAGGCGGGCGGTTTTCACCGCCCGCATTCCAAGTGTTGTCCCGAAAACTTACTTGCCGAGGCTTGGCAGGTTGAGCCCGCGCTCCTGCGCGCAGGCAATCGCATCTTCGTAGCCTGCGTCGGCGTGACGAACGACACCGGATGCGGGGTCGTTCCATAGCGTGCGCTCAAGGCGCTTCGCGGCTTCTGGCGTGCCGTCGGCAACGATCACCATGCCGGCGTGCTGCGAGTAGCCGATGCCGACGCCGCCGCCATGATGCAGCGACACCCAGGTCGCGCCGCTCGCGCAGTTGATCAGCGCGTTCAGGAGCGGCCAGTCGGAGACGGCATCACTGCCGTCGCGCATGGCTTCGGTTTCGCGGTTCGGCGAGGCGACCGAGCCGGAGTCGAGATGATCGCGGCCGATCACGATCGGCGCTTTCAACTCGCCCTTGGCCACCATTTCATTGAAGGCGAGGCCGAGGCGATGCCGGTCGCCGAGTCCGACCCAGCAGATGCGCGCGGGCAGGCCCTGAAACTTGATCCGGGTCTTCGCCATGTCGAGCCAGTTGTGGAGATGCTTGTTGTCGGGAAGCAGCTCCTTCACCTTCGCATCGGTCTTGAAGATGTCTTCCGGGTCGCCGGAAAGTGCGGCCCAGCGGAACGGTCCGATGCCGCGGCAGAACAGCGGACGGATGTAAGCCGGCACGAAACCTGGGAAGTCGAAGGCGTTCTCGAGTCCTTCTTCCTTCGCCATCTGGCGGATGTTGTTGCCGTAGTCGAGCGTCGGAATGCCCATCTTGTGGAAGTCGAGCATCGCCTTCACGTGCCCGACCATCGACTGCTTCGCAGCCTTTTCGACGGCCTTGGGATCGTTCGCGCGCTTGGCTTCCCAGTCGGCGAGCGTCCAGCCTTTCGGCAGGTAACCGTTCACCGGGTCATGCGCAGAGGTCTGGTCGGTGACGACGTCCGGCTTGATGCCGCGGCGAACGAGCTCGGGGAAAATCTCCGCCGCATTGCCGAGTACGCCGACGGAAACCGGCTTGTTCTCTTTCGTGGCCTTCTCGATGATCGCGAGCGCGTCGTCGAGGTCCTTCGCCTGCACGTCGAGATAGCCGGTGCGCAGACGCATCTCGATGCGGCTCGGCTGACACTCGACCGCAAGCATGGAAGCACCGGCCATGGTGGCGGCCAGCGGCTGCGCGCCGCCCATGCCGCCGAGACCGGCGGTCAGAATCCATTTTCCTGCGAGGCTGCCGCCGAAGTGACGGCGGCCGACTTCCACGAAGGTTTCGTAGGTGCCTTGCACGATGCCCTGCGAGCCGATGTAGATCCACGAACCCGCGGTCATCTGGCCGTACATCATGAGGCCCTTGCGATCGAGTTCATGGAAGTGATCCCACGTGCCCCAGTGGGGGACGAGGTTGGAATTCGCGATCAACACGCGCGGCGCATCGGCATGCGTGCGCAGCACGGCGACCGGCTTGCCGGACTGTACGATCAGCGTTTCGTCGGCTTCGAGCTTGCGCAGTGCTGCGACGATGCGGTCGAAGCTTTCCCAGTCGCGCGCGGCGCGGCCGATGCCGCCATAGACCACGAGTTCGTTCGGTCTTTCGGCCACGTCGGGATCGAGATTGTTCATCAGCATGCGGAGCGGCGCTTCGGTGAGCCAGCTCTTTGCCGAAATTTCCGGGCCGTGCGGCGCACGGATCACGCGCGCATTGTCGATTCTGGTCATGGTTTCCTCGGTTCTCAGGACTTCGCGAAATGTGTGCAGGTTCTCAGGATCTCGGTGAGCGTCGCGCGCATTGGTGCGGCTTTGCGCTCGTCGTAAGGTGAGGGCCACGCGGCTTCGCTCACGGGACCAAGCGGCTCGTGCATATAGGCGCGGCAGGCAAGCTCCATCTGCACGGCATGGACACCTTCGGAAGGCTTGCCGAAATTGCGGGTGATGAAGCCGCCCTTGAAGCGGCCATTGACGATATGACTGAATCCGGACGCTTGCGCGTGTCCGGCGATTGCTTCGGCCAATGCGGGATCGCAACTCGCGCCGGAATTGGTGCCTATGTTCATTTCCGGCAGCGTGCCTTCGAACAGGCGCGGGATCACGGAGCGGATCGAGTGGCAGTCGTAAAGCACGATTTTGTCATGCGACTTGCGCAGCCGCGCAATCTCGTCCGCGAGGGCGGCGTGATAGGGGTCGAAAAAGGTCTTGCGGCGTTGCGCGATGGCCGCGGCATCGGGGAGGGCGGATTTGTAAAGCGGCTCGCCGTCGAAGGTCGTGGTCGGGCAGAGTTCGGTGGTCGCCTGCCCGGGATAGAGCGAAACGCCGGAAGGATCTCGGTTGACGTCGATGACGGTTCTGGAGATCGCGGTATGGACGATGGTAGCGTCGAGTTCTGCCGCGAAATCGTAGAGCTGGTCGATCCACCAGTCTGCATCCTTACGCGCGAGCCAAGGGCCGACGAGTTCGGAATCGAACGGGGCGGGAATTTCCGTGCCGGTGTGGGGGAAGGAAACCAGCAGCGGAGCCTCGCCGCGGCGGATCGTGAGCCAGTCGTTCATTTTCCGTTCCAGACCCGCTGATAGAGCGGATTGAAGCCGATGCGGTAGACCAGTTCCGCCGGCCGTTCGATTTCCCAGATCGCGAGATCGCAGCGCTTGCCGGCTTCGAGTGTGCCGATGTCGGTGCGTCCAAGCGCTTTGGCTGCATTGCGGGTAACGCCTGCGATGATCTCGTCGACCGTCATCCGGAACAGCGTTGCCGCCATGTTCATGGTCATGAGGAGAGACGTGGCGGGCGAACTACCGGGATTGCAGTCGGTCGCGACCGCCATTGCGGTGCCATGCTTACGGAAGTGATCGATCGGCGGAAACTGTTTCTCGCGGATCGTATAGGCGGCGACCGGCAGCATCACGGCGACGGTGCCGTTCTTCGCCATCGCGGCCGCACCTTCCTCGTCGGTATATTCGAGGTGATCGGCGGAGAGCGCGCCATGATCCGCCGCGAGTTTTGCGCCGTGAAGGTTGGAAAGCTGATCGGCGTGCAGCTTCACGGGCAGTTTTGCGGCTCTCGCGGCGTCGAAGACGCGAGCGGTCTGTTCGGGCGAAAAGGCGATTCCTTCGCAGAAAGCATCGACCGCATCCGCAAGCCCTTCCGAAGCAAGCTCCGGGATCATGGCGCAGACGAGATCGATATATTTTTCTTTATCGGTGAACTCGGGCGGCAAGGCGTGCGCGCCGAGGAAGGTCGTCACGATTTCAACGGCCCGCTCTTTGCCGAGGCGGCGCGCCGCGCGAAGCATCCGCTTCTCGGTGTCGGTATCGAGGCCGTAGCCTGACTTCACTTCTATGGTCGTCACACCTTCCACAAGCAAATGATCAAGGCGGTGCAGCGCGCTCTTTACGAGCGCGTCTTCGTCGTCGGCGCGGGTTGCCTTGACCGTCGAAACGATACCGCCGCCGGCGCGGGCGATCTCTTCATAGGTGGCGCCGGCAAGCCGCAGCTCGAATTCATGCGCGCGATTGCCGCCGTGAATAATATGTGTGTGACAATCGATCAGGCCGGGGGTCACCCAGCGGCCGTCGAGTTCGATACGCCTGGCGGCATCCCATCCCGCAGGCAGGCCGGATTGCGTGCCGGAGTAGGCGATTTTGCCGTCGCGCGCCGCTACCGCTCCGCCTTCGACGATCCCGAGACCCTCCCGGGACGGATCGAGCGTGGCAAGGCGCGCGTTCAGCCAGATCGTGTCGAAATGCATCGAAAGCCTCAGCCGATGCCGGATTTCGCGGATATTCCCGCCCGGCTGTATTGTATATACATAATTGCAGGCGGCGCGGCAATTGTCTATGATGGCGAATATCCACCGGCTTTCGAATCCATGAAATCGCACACCGTATTTTTCGATCACGCTTTCCTTCCTGAAGGTTGGCGCAAGAATGTCAGGATCACAGTATCAGGCGATCGCATCGCCGCCGTTGAGACGGAAGCAGCGCCTGCGGTGGGCGAGCGGGTGGCGGGGATCGCGCTCCCGGGAATGCCCAACGTGCACTGCCATTCGTTCCAGCGGGCAATGGCGGGTCTTGCTGAACGCCGTGGTCCCGCGAATGACAGCTTCTGGACGTGGCGCGAGATCATGTACCGGTTTCTCGACCGTTTGACGCCGGATGATGTCGAGGCGATCACCGCTTTCGCTTACATGGAAATGCTCGAACGCGGCTTCACCGCGGTTGGCGAGTTTCATTATCTGCATCATGCTCCGGATGGTTCGCCTTATGCCGATCTCGGCGAGATGGCGGCGCGCATTGTCGGCGGCGCGAGGCAGACGGGAATCGGCCTCACCATGCTGCCGTCGTTCTATCGCTACGGCACCTTTGGCGGCGCACCCGCGCATCCGGGGCAACGCCGCTACCTGAATTCGCCGGATCGCTTCAATGCGTTGGTCGCGCGTACGCGCGAAATCGCCGCCGCCGATCCTTCGATCAATGTTGGCATTGCTCCGCATTAGCTGCGCGCCGTCACGCCCGAAGACATGCGCATCGTGGTCGATGC
>CAUJKG010000215.1 GCA_963205465.1 Pseudomonadota bacterium
GCTTTCTCAAGCTCTTCACCGAATTGCCGCTCGAAGAGATCGGCAAGCTCGCCGCGCTGCAAGGCTCGGAAATCAACGAAGCGAAAAAGATCCTCGCCACCGAAGCGACCGCCATGGTGCACGGACTCGAGGAAGCAGAGAAAGCCGCCGCAACCGCGCGCACGACCTTCGAGGAAGGTGCGCTCGCCCAGAGCTTACCCAGCATCGAAGTAAAGAAGAGCGAACTCGAAGCCGGCGTCGGCATTCTCAATGCCAGCGTACAGGCGGGCTTCGTCTCCTCTACGAGCGAGGCGCGCCGCCAGATCAAGGCCGGCGGCATCAAGGTCAATGACGTCACCGTCACCGACGAAAAGATGACACTCACCCTGAACGATATGACAGCGGAATGCGTCATCAAGCTGTCGCTCGGCAAGAAAAAACACGTCCTGCTGCGCGCGATCTGACCGGTCCCCGCGTCATCAACAGCGCGAAATTTTGCTTTTGTCAGCCGGCGGAGCTTCGTGCCAGACTGACCGCAGTTGCGAACAACGACAGATTGCAGTTCGAAGCATTGGAGGGCGTGCGGGTGAGCAGACCGGGAAAATGGTGGTGGGGACTGATCCCTCTCTTTTTACTCTGGATCATTTCCAATTCCTGGCTTGGAAACTCCGTCAACGCTGACCTGACCGCACGCGCGCTCAAATCCGCGACGGCGGGCGTTTACAATCCCGCGGTTTCGGTCGCGGGACGCGATGTGACGGTGACCGGGGTCGTGTTCTCCGACGCGCAGAACGCCGCGCAACTCGACGCCATCGCCAAGGAGTGGGGCGTCCGCAAGGTGATCAGCGCGCTCGCGCTGCCGCCAGTCGCAAACCCCTTCAACTGGAAGCTCGAGCGCCGCGGCAACGAGCTCGCGCTTACCGGCGCGGTGCCGAACCCCGATGCACGCAAGGCGATCCTGGCCACGCTTGAAGCGGCCTTCCCCGGCACCAAAATTCAGGACGGCACGACCTTCGCCCGCGGCGGCGCATCGAGCTTTGTCGAAGCGGTCAACTTCGCGGTCAAGCAGATCGCTTCCCTCGAAGGGCCCACGCTTGCCTTCGCCGACGGCAAGGTCGCGGTCACCGGCCGCGCCGCTTCCATCGAAGCGCGCGAGCAGATCCTGAACGCACTCAAAAATTTCCCGCAAGGATTTACGCTGGCCAGCGCAAAAATCGAGGCGCCGGAGCCTTATGGTTTCTCAGCGCGTAAATCCGACGACACGCTGACCCTCAGCGGCAGCGTTCCGAACGAGGCGCTGCGCAAACAGATTCTCGATACCGTTCGCCGGTTGTTCGGCGGCTATCAGGTTGCCGATCAACTGACGATCACCCCCAATGCGCCGGCCGGATTCCAGCAGGCTGCGCTCGCGGGCCTCTCCGCCCTGTCCCGGCTTGCGGACGGTGTGCTGACGATCCGCGGCAACAAGGGCGAGATTTCAGGCAATGCATTTTATGCCGAAGCGCTGAACGCGATCCGCGCCAATCTCACGCGCAGTCTGCCCGGCGGCTTCACCGTCGATCTGAAGGCAGGCGTACAGGCGACCGGTCCTGCGATCGACGCCGCGGCATGTCAGGCCAACGTGAACAACATGCTCAGCAAGACCACGATCCTGTTCGAGACCGGATCGGCGAACATCTCTTCCGACTCCGCCGGTCTGCTCGATCGCATCGCCGGTACCTTCGCAAGATGCGCAGGGGCGAAAGTGGAGATCGCGGGTCATACGGACTCCACCGGAGACGCCGCCGCCAATCTCGCGCTTTCGCAACAGCGTGCGGAAGCCGTGCTCGGCTATCTCACGCGCGCCGGTCTTGCTGCCAGCAACTTCGTTGCAAAAGGATACGGCCAGGAGCAGCCGGTCGCGTCGAACGAAACCGAAGAAGGCCGGGCGCGCAATCGCCGCACCGAGTTCGTCGTACAGTAGGAGCTGAGCGCCATGACCTATCTTCTCGCCACCTACTGGCTCCCGCTCCTGCTTGCGCTGGCGCTCGGCGCTGCCGTCGGCTTCTTCACCTTCTCGCATCCGGCAAGAGGCTGGTGGCCGCAAAGCTGGCCGAACTGGTGCAAGCTTCTCGGCGCGCTGTTTGTGATCGGCGTCATCGTCGCGTGGCTCGCCTTGCTGCCCGGTTACGCGGGACATTATCTTGAAACCGCGTTGTTTCTCCTCGCCGCCTACTTCATCGGCTGTCTGGCGGGGAGTTGGATCGCAAACCTCGCCGGAGTGGCCGAACAGCCGCAACTGAAACCGGCACCCGCGACCGCAGCGCCTGCCCCCGCCGCCGTCGCAGCAACACCTGCACCTGTTGCTCCCGTCGCAACTGCAGCACCCGCCGCAGTGATCGCCGAAGAGGACGATAACGATCATTCAGCAGAAGCGAACCACCCCGGGGCTCGTCCGGCAGCCGTTACGCAAAGCGGCACGCCCGACGATCTCAAGATCATTTCCGGCATCGGCCCCAAGAACGAGATGTTGCTGCACCGGCTCGGCATCTTCTATTTCCGCCAGATCGCGGAGTGGAACGACGCCAACATTAGCTGGGTCAACAGCTACCTGAAGTTCAAGGGCCGTATCGAACGGGAAGACTGGGTGGGTCAGGCAAAACGTCTGGCGCGCGGCGAAAAGCTCTAAGCTTTTCGCTTGCTACCGTGGCCTGACCGGCGCGTAAGCGTCGTTCGCGCCCCGGAACTCGAAGATCTTCCGGAAGAAGCCGGGTGCGGCCATCGACATCGGATTGATGCGCAGTGTCGGTCCGCTCGCGGGTCCAACAATCTCGAAGGTCAGCGCCAGCAGACCTTCCTTGGGTCCGCCGAGAAAGAGACCGAGCACGGGAATCTGTCCGAAGAAATTGTTCAGCCCGTAAGCCGGAACGTAAGTCCCGCGGATCGAGACATAGTTCTGCGCGTAGTCGAGCACACCATCGACCGTCGCGCCGATGGTCGGGCCGAAGATCAGCGCCTCGCGAATCGTGAAACGCCCGGGCGTCCGGGTGAAGTCGATCCGCATGCGGATGAACTGCACCGGACCTGCGCGCGGCTGCACGCGCTGGGTGCGGTCGCCCTCGGTCGGCGCGGTCGATTGCAGGCGGTCGAGCGCGGGCTCGCCCACGATATTGAAATTGCGGACGCTGACGATCCCTTCCTGCGGCGCATTGTCGGCCGTCGGCGTATCGAGCACGATCCAGATCTCGCCGCCCTGAATCTTCGCGTAATAATCGGCGAAGCGGAACAACGCACCGGCATCCCCCGCGGTGATATAGGCGACCTGACGGCCGCCATCGCGCGCGCGCAGTTCGCCGACGATAGAGGAGTCGCGGCCGATCTTGCCCAGCAAGGCGAAGCTGCGCAATTCGCCGTTCCGGCGCACCGCGCGAAGCTCCAGATTGCGGATCACCTCGCCGTTGTGCCCCGTCGCAGCGCCAATTCTCACATCGAGATCGGCGTCGCGCGGTTTCTCCTTGCGCTTGCTCGCCGACGGCGTGTCCGAAAGTGAACGGATCAAGCCACGCGCATCGAGCACGGACCCGCGCACGATAACACGTATTGCTCCTTCATTGCGCTCCACCGACAAGGTGGCGCGGTCGCCCTCGGACAACTGAAAGGTCGTAAAGTTCGCCGCAATGATGCTGCTGTCGGAATCGAGTTCGACGGTGCCGCGCAAGTGCACGCCGGAACCGGTGATATTGATGTCCTCGAGCCTGAACGCACCGTCCCGCTCGATCATACGATACGTGGCTTTTGCGGGTCTTCCCGCCCCCTTGTTCCAGCCAGGCATCAATTCGATGATCGTCGCCTGCGTCAGATCCGCCTCGACCTGCGCACGCGTTTCCTTGTCGTTCGTCGTGCCCTGCACGCGAACCGAAACGTTGCCGGCAAGCCATTGCGACAGCTCGATGCCGAAACGATTGCGCGCCGCTTCGTCCAGCGTCGCGGCGACCCGAAATTCCGCATCCGGCTTTTCGCGCACCTTCAGATAATCGAAGGTCGCATTCGCGCCGCCGATCTTGCCCTCGCCTTTCACCGTGAACTGAGCACCCGTATAGGTAAGCTTGCCGTTCGCGTTCTCGATCTTCTGCCCGCGCACGATGTTATCGACCGACATATTCGTAAAGTCGGCCTCTGCCGCATAGGCGACTTCCGACTTCAGCAATTCGCGTTTCAGCGGCAGTTCCATGCGCACGGTGGAGACGACGTTGCCGCGGGTCGTGTCCGGGTTGATCGAGAATCCGATCTCCTTCTTGAGAAAGTCGCGCGACAACAAATCGGCGACGGACTCGCCATTGCCCTCGATACGCATCTGGATCACGCCTGTCGGCGGATCACGAAAATGCTCGGCAACCTCGAAACTGCCTTCGGGAATGATCAGACGGCGCTTGCGGCCGAGATCGACCATTCCGTTCGTCACCTTGATGCGGACGTTCTGCCCGGTCACCATGACATGCGCGCGCGCGTCGCTGATCGGCGGCAGACCGTTCACCGGCGTAAACCGGATACCCGTGCCGACGAATTCGAGGCTCATCGATTCTTCGGGCAGTCTGGTATGAGGCTTGGCCAATGCTTCCAGCGGCAGGTTCAGGCCTATCACCGCGCGCTCGACGACGCCGCTTTCGACATGCTCGATCACCCAGCTTCGCGTGCCGGGCGCCACGGGCGCAGGCCACAAACGCTTCAAGGCCGATACCGTCATGCGATCCGCGGCAAGCCCGAGTTGCAACCTTGCGTTCTCGCCACCGAGATCGATCGCACCGGATAGCGCGAGCCCCGCAGTCATGCCACGCATCACCCCTTCGTCGATCGTCAGACGCCTGTTGCGGGGATTGAACTGCCCCCGAAAGGTAATGCGATCGAGGGTAAGATGAGACTCGTTCACGCGGCCCGTCGTCAGCGCGATCGCTCCCTGCGGGATCGCGAAAGTCCAGACCTCGGCGCCGTCTTGCGGCGGCTGGATCACAGCGCCAAGAACCACACGGTTCTGTCCGCCGCTGATCCGAAACGGATCGACGACGAACAAACGGCGCTTCTCGTCGAAGCGCACGGTGATCTGTGCTTCATCGATTTCGAAGCGGCCGCGATCGTCAAGCGCATTGCCGACCTCTCCTTTGCCGGCGACGATGCGAAAACTCGAGGAAATCAGCTTTCCGTCGATGCCGAACTGCGCGCGCCACAGCGCGGAGATCGGCGTGTTCGCATAGATGTCTTGATCGCCGTAGCCGGCGGCATTGATGAGATCGTTCGGGACCACGCGATCCGCCACGAAATCAACAGCGCGTACGCCCTCGATCGGCGCTCCGATCGAGGCATTGATCTCCCAGGGCTTTGCGCCGCCACCCGAGCTCAGCCGAAATGTGACACCACCCGCAGACGGACGGCGCAGCGAAAAATTGATGTTGTCGAACTTCCAGGACCGGCCCGGCGTATCACTCTCGACGATCAGCGTTCCACGTTCGAGACCGATCTCCGAGAGCGCGATGCCATCGATGCCGGTTCGCTCGAGGCGCGCGAGCCACTCGGCGACCTCAGGAAACATGAGCGGATCGGTTTGTGCCGCAGGCGCGGGTGCCGGTTCGGGTTTCTGCCGCGGCACCTCTATCGCTTTTGCCGCAGGCGGCGCGGTCTTCGGAGTCGAGACCTTGATGTTGCCCTGCTCATCGAGACGGATCGTCATGACCGCGCCGACGAGCGTAATGCGCCGGGCGCGATAGTTGCCCATCAACAGACTGCCGGCTTCAAGGCCGACTTCGGCTGCGGGCGCGCGCACGATTTCCTCGCCCTGATCGTTCCGGATTTCGAGCTTTTCCGCGGTCAGTACCGGAGCGCCGGTGCTGTCATAATCGAGCCGGGTGCGTCCGATGAAGACCTTGTGGCCAGGCGGCAGCTTTTCCTCGAGCGCGCTGATGATCCATGGCGTCGCCATATCCACGGAAAGCAGGCCGGACAGGAAAGCGACATAGACGCCGACGATGCAAAGCACGAGAGTCGCGAGAATTCCCGCACTCCAGCGGACGACCCGGCCCAGCCGGCCCCGGAATACCGCGTTGACGGGGGCAATCAGCCGGGCGAGCAGATTTGGCTTCGCACTCTCATGCGGCCAATCTTCTTCATGCCACTGCCGGTCGTGGCCCTGGTTCATGCGCGCCCTTGCCTCAAAATCACTCCCCGTTCGCGGCAATATCCCGCCGATATTGCGCCTCTCCCGGCCCTGGGGATTGCGCTAGAATCGAGTAAAATCAAGCCTCTAAACCCGCCGAAAGGAAGGCGTATGACAGCTTCGCCCACAGAAGGAACCCCCGCCCCGGACTTCTCGCTGCCTGCGGACGGCGGCGCTACGATCTCGCTGGCCGCGCTCAAGGGCCGCAAGGTCGTCCTTTACTTCTACCCGAAGGCCGACACCCCCGGCTGCACCAAGGAATCCATGGATTTCAGCCGCTTGAAAGGCAAATTCGAGCAGGCCGGCGCGACCATCATCGGCGTTTCGGCGGACGCGGTTGCCGCACAGGACAAATTCAAGGCCAAGCACGGCCTGACCATCCCGCTCGCCTCCGACCCGGACCGCGACATGATCGAGCGCTACGGCGTCTGGGTCGAGAAGAGCATGTACGGCAAGCAGTTCATGGGCATCGAGAGCACGACCTTCCTGATCGACTCAAACGGCGTCGTCCGCAAGGTGTGGCGCAAG
>CAUJKG010000216.1 GCA_963205465.1 Pseudomonadota bacterium
CCACCAGAGGACAAAGCCGAGGACCATCAACGCGCTCCAGGCCAGTATTCCGAACTGATCGATCCTTGCCGCGATTGGCATTTCGCTCTCCATTTCCGGGCCCGTCTTGAGCCCTGTGTAAATGTAAATAACATTTACATAAGAGTGGTCAAGAGGAAACGACCCGGTTCCGGCAGATTCTTTTCTGGCTCTTTCCTGCTCTCAGCTAGCAGGCGTCTCTCTCAGGTAGAGCGCAAAAATTTCTTCGCAAGCCGGCCTCAGGCGTCGACGCCTAGCCCTTTGAGATAAATCAGCATTTGCGCCTCTAACAGGTCCTCCGCGCTCATCGGCAGCGGCCGCCTCGCGGCATCGGCGCGTGCGAATAGCGAAGCGATGCCATGTGTCATCGACCAGATGTGGAGCGCGACCATCAGCGCAGGCGGCCTGCCCTGCGCCGGCATTTTTGCCACCAGTACCTCGGCCGCATCGCGCAACTGCTGGAAAGAGCGGTCTGCCATCTCCCGCAGTTCCGGGTCGCCGGCGATCGAAACGCCGCTCTCGAACATCGCGGCGTAATAGGACGGCTCATTGCGTGCGAAATCCAGATAGGCCTTGCCAAGCCGCCGGAACGCCTCGCCCGTATTCGGCTTGCCGTCGCCCCAGGCCTCACGAAGCCGACCGGCAAAGAGCCCAAAGCCACGCTTGGCCACGTCGCCCAGCAGTTCGTCCCGGTCACGGTAATGACGGTAGGGCGCGGCGGGAGAAACCCCGGCCCAGCGCGCGGCATCGGCGAAGGTAAAGCCGCCCGGCCCCTTCTCCTTGATCAGTTCGAGCGCGGCGCGAACCAGATCTTCGCGCAGGTCGCCGTGATGATAGCCGCGGGGACCGCGGCCGCCGGATTTCCAACTCATGTGAAGCGCTTTTACATTGCGCCGGAACGCACGTCGAGACGTGAGCACCAGCAACAGCGGAGACCGTTACCGTCGCCCGAAGGCCACGCTTTCCCATACACATCCCATTGCGTTCAGTTTCTGCGCGACGCGGCAAGCGCTAGCATTCGTCAAAATCAAAAAACAGAAAGCGAACCAAACGGGGGAAGCCGATGTCACTTCGCGCATTGCGGCCGATTATTTTTGTATTGATGACGATTATTGGTGGAAGCGCGACAGCCCAGCAGCGTCCGTTCGATTTCGGCCTCATCGGCGACATGCCCTACACAAAAGCGCAGGAACAGGAATATCAGCGTGTGCTCGACGCGCTGAATGCAACCGAACTGGCCTTCGTCGCGCATATCGGCGATTTTCAGTTCGACGCGACCCCTTACAACCGCAACCCGTCGCTTGCATCAACGCCATGCGTCGATGAAAGCTATGACGCAATTTACAAGTCGTTCCAGACGATCCGGCACGCGTTCATATTGACGCCCGGCGACAACGATTGGTCGGACTGCGCACCGCTAAACACGAAAAAGGTCGATCCGCTGCAACTCCTCGCGAAAATTCGCTCGACCTTTTATCCGGAAGGCAAGAGCCTCGGGCAAAAACCCATTCCGGTCGTCAGCCAATCTGCCGATGCAACTTTCTCGAAATTCAGGGAGAACCTTCGCTGGACTGTCGGCGGCGTGCTTTTCGTCACGATCCACACGGTCGGCGATAACGACAATTTCGGCCGGACACCGGAAATGGACGCGGAACATCTTGAGCGCAAAGCTGCAAATATCGCCTGGCTGAAGCAGGCTTTTGCCGAAGCGAAAGCCTCGAATAGCCTGGGCCTCGTGATCCTCACGCAGGCAAATCCTGGTTTTGAATCGGTCTGGCCCATTGCGGCAAAGACCCGCTATTTCCTGCGCTTTATTCCGCGCGGCCAACCGCTGCCAAAACGCGATCTGGCATTTGGCGATTATCTGCAAACGCTCGCGGACGAACTTGAAAACTACGACAAGCCGGTTGCCTATCTGCATGGAGACACGCATCTCTTCCGGATCGACAAACCCCTCTACAGTCGCAAGACCAACAGACTTTTCGAAAACTTCACGCGCGTGGAAACATTCGGCTGGCCGGATACCCATTGGGTCCGCGTAACCGTCGATCAGAAGGATCCACAGCTATTCCGCTTCAATGCGGAAATCGTGCCCGGGAATATCGTCAACCGCCGCGCGAAATGAGGAACCTTGAGCCTGTCACCGCCAGGCGAACACGGGCTGTTCGAACTCCGAAACCCGGGACACCCGGCCGTGCAGCAATTCGCCAAACTGGTAGAGGATCGCCGCGGTCGGCGCATGCAGGTGGTCGTTGCCCATCAGGCGGATGCGGATCACCGGACGCGAGCTTTCCTTGATCGAAACGAAGCTGACGCTCTCCTCGGTCACGAACCCGTCGAACGGAATCCGGTGCGCATAGGCAACTTCCTCCGGGTTGAGCGTAAGGGTCTCGCTTCGCGGAGCCCACACCACGATCGGGGTAATCAGATAGCCGGAGCGCGAAACGAAATCGTCCAGTGTTCCCATCACCTCGCTCTCGGGAATGGAGAGCCCGATCTCCTCTTCGATTTCCCGTAATGCGGCTTGTGAAGCCGTTTCACCTTCGTCGCAGCGTCCGCCGGGCAAGGCGTATTGGCCCGCATGATTGCGCATGGTGCCGGGACGCTCGGTCAGAATGAAAGCCGCCCGGTTCGATCCGTCGCCCGCGGCAACAATCGTAACCGCAACAGCCGCGCGTTTGAGGGGCTGCGATACGGAAACTTCCTGCCGCTCGAAGGAGAGGCAGCGCGAACTGACCAGCGCCTTGAATTCGTCGTTGAAGAGAAAAGACACGCTCGCCTTGCACCTGCCGCTGGAACTCCTGCCGCTTAAAAGCGTTTTTTCATCTGGAGGGCAACCGCCCCGGAAATCAAGGAGAGTTTCATGCGCTTCGCAATCGCCGCCGCGCTGATCGCGGCCGCTACCGGCCAGGCCGCCGCCGACTTTTTCGTCGTGCAGAATATGCAGACACGCAAATGCGCGGTGGAAGAGACCTATCCGGTTTCCGAAAATTCAATGCTGCTTCTGAACAACAAGTTCATTGAACGCAGCGACGCAGAAGCGGCCATGCGGGAAGTCCCGAGCTGTAACTAAACCTCGATCGCGCGCGCTGCTTTAGCGATTGCGCCGCCAGCGCGGATCGTATTTCGGATTGAGGTAGCAGGTCTCTCTGCCAACACGGGAAGCCATGCACTGCTCATAGGTATAGGCCCAGCAGATTTGAACCGAGCCGTGATCGAGCCCTTGGTCGCGGCACCACTTATCGTAGGGTTGATTTTGCGCGCCCGCACTGAGCGGAAAGGCTGCGGCAACGAAAGCCGCAGCAGCAAATAAAAGCTTCGTTTTCATCCCGGTTCCTCCAGTCGTCAGTAGTGCGGATTGCGTTTCCGCCAGTCCGCGAAGCGGGGATCGTAAAGCGGGTTGAGGTAACAGGTTTCGATATGGCTGGTGCGCGAAGCCATGCACTGCTCATAGCTGTAGGCGCGGCAGATCATGACGGAACCTCCGCCCCACCCAATCTGCACGTCGCGGCACCAAAGATCGGATGGCGCACGCTGCTTGCGCTGTGCTTCCGCCGGCGTCCCCATGAAAGACCCTGAGAGCGCTGCGATCAGCCCGACGGAAAGCAGCCGTAATGCAAATTTCATGACCCAAACCAACAAAGAAACCGCGGCAATTGCAAGGAACGAACGCGTGAGCCCGGACCCCGTTCCGCCCCCTGCCTGATCGCATTGCACAAACCAACGCCCCGGGTAAAATTGCATCGCGAAGGGGCCTGGCGATGGCATTGAATCTCTATCTCACCTATCTGGCCGCTTGCGTCGTTCTCGTCGTAGTGCCGGGGCCAACCGTCACTGTGATCGTCGCAAACAGCCTGCGCTATGGCACCCGGGCAGGATTGCTCAATATCGCGGGCACCCAGCTCGGCCTCGCCGTGATGATCGCGATCGTGATTCTCGGACTTGCCTCACTGATCGAAGCGATCGGCTGGTGGTTCGAAGTGCTTCGCCTCGCTGGCGCGGCCTATCTGATCTGGCTCGGGATCAAACTTTTCCGCTCGACCGGCGCGCTCGATTCGGACGAAACGGCGCCAAAACCGCGCATGGGGTTCTTCGCGCAGGGCTTCGTGGTGCTGATGAGCAATCCGAAAATCATCGTGCTGTTCGGCGCCTTGTTTCCCCAGTTCATCAATCCCAAAGGCGATTATCTGGAGCAGGTCCTGATTCTCGGCATCACAGCCATGGTAACGGCCGCGATCTTCGATACGGCCTATGCGGTCACGGCGGGCCGCGCAGGTGCGCTGTTGTCCCGCGAGCGGGTGCGGCTGCTTTCGAAAATCTCCGGCGGGTTCCTGATTGGTGGCGGCCTGTGGCTGGCGCTGACGAGAGCACGCTGAAATCAGCCACAAAAAGCGTGGGGAAGGCTTAAGTTCCACTCACGACCTCCCGTATGGCGGGCAATCTGCCGCGGCTCCCCCCTTTTTGCCTTCCTTCACGATTTTGCGCGTTTGCCGCGAAACCGTTGCATCGCCGCCGATCTGCCATATCATCCGGCTTCGAAGAATACCGGCAAGAACCTGGAGTTTGAGAACCGTCATGCGCCTATTGGCTGCCATCTTCGCCGTCGCGCTCAGCGCGGCAAGCAGCGCGCAAGCGCGCGAAATCAACCGCTACAATGTCGGCGGCTGGCAAATCGGTGTTTTCACCAACGACCAGAGCGGCCGCTTCTCGCATTGCGCAGCTTCCGCCAACTATCGAAACGGATTGACGCTGCTGTTCTCGGTGTCGGAATCGCTCGAATGGGCGATCGGATTTTCGAGTCCGGAGTGGCGCCTCACCCCGGGGCGCGATTTTGATGTCGAGTTCAGGATCGACGGCGGGCGCGTCACCAATGTCAGGGGCCGCGCGGTCACGGAACGGCTGGTGCGCGCGACGCTTCCGGACAGCGTCGGACTCTTCAACCAGTTCCGGCTCGGCCTGCGCATGGTGGTGAGCCTCAACGACAACCCCGACGTGACGTTCAATCTCTCCAATACCAATGCAATGCTGACCGAGATCCTCAACTGCGCGCGCAAGAACAAGGGATATTCGGAGAACCCGACCAGCAACAACAACGATCGTCCGCGCGGCGACGACCGCGACGTCCGCCCGCGCAACGACAATCGTCCCCGCGAGTCCGAGCGCGATACCGGCTCGCGTAGCGACAACCGCACGCCGGTAGCGCCACAACAGAATCAGAATCGCGTCACGCAGATGCCCCAGACGCCACGCCGCAACGACGGCGGCTCCAGCGGCAGCTTCCGTGCAAACGAGCAAGGCGACAACCGCGTCGCACGTGTTCCGGATCGCGAGCGCGACGATACCACGAGGCGCACCGAACGCCGTCCAGTCGCGCCGCCTGCGAATACCCCTGCGCTCGGTCCGACGCCCGATTCGCGTCAGGAAGCGACACAGATTGCGACCGACATTCTGCGCCGCGCGAATTTCAGTTTTGAATTTCAGAAGCCCGAGCAACTGAACGCGGACCTGCGCGAGCGCTATGACGTGGTCTGGCGTGCCGATGAATTCCTCGGCACGCTTCGCATCCATCCCGACGCCCGCGCGGACAACATCGAGCGGGTACGATCGAGCGTGATTTCAGCGGACACCGCGGCCTGCAAGGGAACGCTCGATACCGGAACTCTGCCGGCAATGGCAGATTCCAAATCGGTCACCATGTTCACCGCCTGCAAGGGCGCTCAGGTGTCCTCGACCTAATACATCCAGCTTCCGCGCCGCCGGGGCGGCATTTACCTGCTCGGCATCGCCGGCACCGGCGAAGTCGCCACCCGGCTGCAGAACGTCGCCTACGCCTACCGGACGGTCGCGCTGGAAGTCGTCGAAAAGTGAGCGCACAGAAGTTTCCGGAAGCGGTCACGCCCGGCGGCCATATGCCGGCGGGCCTACCCTTCTCCGAAGGCATGAGCGTCGGCAATCTGATTTTCCTGTCCGGCCAGATCGGGAATTTTCCCGGCAAATTAGCGCTCAACAACAAGACCGCAGAAGACGAATTCCGTCAGGTGATGGAAAACGTCTTCTCGACCCTGAAAGCAAACGGGCTCGGCGCGAAGAACGTCGTCAAATGTCTCGTCATGCTGGCCGACATGCAAGACTGGCCGGCCTTCAATAAAATCTATCTCGAATATTTCGACGAGCCCTATCCCGCCCGCTCCGCTTTCGGGGCGACCGGACTTGCATTCAACGCCCGCGTAGAACTCGAAGTGATCGCCATGCGCAGCGAGTGCTGACCCGCGTCTATGGCTATCTATGCGGAGCAGCTTTCGCGACCGCGGGCGCCTGGCTCACGCGCGAAAGCGGCGGCATGCCGTTCTGGCTCTTTGCAGTCGGAGCCGGCGGCTTTCTCTTCGCCGCGATCGCCCAGTTTTTCGGCACGCAGAGAACGCGATAGCGCGAGGCTTTTCGCCGCCCTTTAACCGCCACGCCGAAACCCCTATATTCCGGGTGCCGGAGCAATCCGGCTATGGCGATAAACGCTCGTTGTAATAAACCATTCGGACCCGGGGGCGGTACCCGGCGCCTCCACCAAAACCCGGCACCGGCATTGAGATCGCCGGAGAGATGGCCGGGCTTTGGCGGGGGCGAAACAGGATCGACGAGGGTGTAAAGAGCGCGGCTTTCGCTCGGCATGGTTCCGCCGTTATCGGGCCTTTTATAGTTGCGAATGACAACTATGCTCCGGTGGCCCAGGCCGCGTAAGCGGTTTGTCCCATTGGGAATTAAGCCCTGAGGGTTAGCACTTTCAGGCGGGGTTCGGAGGCACCTGGCAACAGAAGCCTCCACTATCTTTCTGCCTGCTGGCGTCCTCACCCGGAATCGGATTCACTGGATTTCATGACCGATCTCATCCGCTACGATCTTCTCGCTCAGGATGCGTTGCGCGGCGTCGTGCGCAAGGTATTGACCGACGTCGCCCGCGATGGCCTGCCGGGCGAACATCATTTCTTCATCGCATTCGACACGCGCGCGCCGGGACTTCGCATCTCGGATCGCTTGCGCGCGCAGTTTCCCGAAGAGATGACGATCGTGCTTCAGCACCAGTTCTGGGATCTGAAGGTGGGCGAGCATGCCTTCGAGGTAGGCGTTTCGTTCAACGGTGCGCCGGAGCGCCTGCTGATCCCCTTCACGGCGGTCAAAGGGTTCTTCGATCCTTCGGTGCAGTTCGGTTTGCAGTTCGAAGTCATCACCAACGAGAACGGCGAAGCGGCAAGCGGCGAACTGCAAGCCGCGAATAACGACAAGTCGGGCGAGAAGCCGGTCGTCTCCGCCGCGCCGAAAGGTGCCGCGTCGGAACCTGAAGTCGCTGCTCCGGCGCGTGCGGCCACGCAAGACAGCGCCGACGAAAAACCGGACGCCGGCGCGCAGATCGTCAGCCTCGACAAGTTTCGCAAGAAGTGAATTCTCTCCCGCTCGTCATTGTGGTCGCCGTCGCCGAGAACGGCGTCATCGGCCGGGAGCAGCTGTTGCCCTGGCGTATTCCGGGCGACCTCAAGCACTTCAAGGCTGTCACCATGGGCAAACCGCTGGTGATGGGCCGCAAAACCTATGAATCGATCGGCAAGCCGCTGCCCGGCCGCACCAATCTCGTGTTGACGCGCGACCAGGACTGGCGTGCCGAAGGCGTTATTGTCGCGCATTCGCTGGAAGAAATCCTTCGCCTCGCAAACGAGGATGCAAACAAAACCGGCGCAAACGAAATCGCAATTATCGGCGGCAGTTCGCTGTTCGAGGAATTGCTGCCTTCCGTCAGCAAGATTGAACTGACGGAAGTCCATGCTTCGCCGGAAGGCGACGTTTACTTTCCGCAATACGACCGCACTTCATTCCGCGAAACGCGGCGCGAAGGACCGATGCAGGGCGAGAAAGACGAATACGCTTATTCGGTCGTGACGCTCGAACGCATTTAATTCTGCGGTTGCGGTTGCGGCACCGGCTGCACATTCGACGGCGGCGGCAAAGGCGGCGCGGCCTCGCTCTCCGAACTCTCCGGTTGCCGCTTCTTCGCAGGCTGCGGCGCCCGCTCTTCCTGCGGCACATTGATGTTCGAAGGATTCTGTACGCCACGCTCGATTGCGCGCAGCGTGATCGCAGTCGTCAGCGCCCGGACATCGGCTTTGCGCTCCGGCGCGTCCCACGCGCCCTGCCAACGCAGCGCGGCACCGGGCCGAACGGCGGAAGCAGTGAAAAGCTCGATATTCAAAAGCGCGTCGACGCTGCGTTTCGGCAAATGCAGCGCACCCGATAGCGTGATTTCGATACTGCCGGCTTTCGCCTTGGCCGAACCGCTACGCAGGATGCCATTTGCGATCACGAGCGGCGCTTCCAGCTTCGACACCTTCAACGGCCCACGCGCGAGCGCGGTCAGAAATGCCTGTTCGATTTTCTTCTCGTCCGGCGCGTCTTTCAGTCCCGTGAACACGGTCACGATTGCCGTCGCATCGGTCTGATCGAGTTCGAAAGCGGTCAAGGCTGCCGTACCTTGCCCCGAGATACTCTCGATCAGGAGATCTTGCGTGTCGCCGCTCGCGCTGAGGGTAAGCGAGCTTTGCAGCGTTCCGCGGAGCGCTTTGGTCGGCAGCAGACGGGCGAGCACAACACCGGCGAGATCCAGTTTCAGATCCGCGACCCGCGGGCTGGTGTCGGAAATACGAAGCACGGCCGCAAGCTTGCCGCCGCCCAGTTCGCCGCGAATGTTGTCGAACACGAACTCCGACCGGCCGGCGCGCAGATCGAGCGTGGCCTTCTCGATCGCGATGCGCTCGGTCAATTGCAGAACGGCGGCTTCGAGCCTGAGCGTTCCGGGGGAATTGGACAGCGCCGGGACGCGCAAACCAGCATTGGCCTGATCCGCCTGGCCGAGCGCGAGTGAAACCAGTTGTGCCGCGCTGACGCGATCGAACGATAGCTGCCCGCCGAACGGCGAGGTCTCCCCGAGCGGAAATACCAGCCGGCCCGTTCCTTTCGAACCGGCAAGGCTGAAACTCAACTTGTCGAAAACGAGATTGCCGCTCTCGCGCGAAAGCGAAGTGCTTCCCTGGAAAGGAAGTGCTGCCGGCGAAGCGCGATCCGCGAACTGTAAAACTTTTCGCAAATCGCTGGACTTGAAAGTCAAAGCCAGCGCCGGCTCGAAACGATCCTCGCCGGGAAAGCGAATTTCGCCTTTCGCGCCGATCTCCGTTTCGGACAAGCGCAAGGTTGCCTCGATCGCACGGCGCTTGTCTCGCAACTCGCCGAAATCGAGCGCGAGCTCGGTGTCCCCGGATCGCGCCGAAAGCCGCCACCCGGTCTTCAGCGGCGCAACCGTTCCCTTAATCTTCAGCGGAAAATAAGGAGCGGCATATTTCGCGGCCACGTTCGCGAAGTCGCCATTCTCCGCGAGATAGCGAAGCGCGCTTACAAGCCCGCTCGCCCGCGCGACTTCAGCGGAAAATTTGTAGTGCTTGTCCGCGCCCGGCAACTGCTTCGCGACGAAAGAAACGCCATCGAGATCGTCGAGCGTGAGGTTCTTGATCTGCAGGTCGCCCTCGAACCGCTCGACCGCAACGCTCGCGACTTTGAGCGGCTTGTTCAAGAACTGCGCGCCGGTCGCATAAAGATTGAGGCTGAAGCGCAGATCGCCCGCGCCGTCGAGCGCGCCCCGCGCGAGCGGAAGCAGCCTGTCGAAGTCGAGATTGGCCGCTTCAAGATCGGCCTGAAACACATAGCTCTTGCCGTCCCGCCACGGCTGCATCAGCAGGCGTCCGCCGACCTTGGTGTTCTCGATCTGCGACTGGAAATTGCTGAGCGAAATTTCATCCGCGCTGGAGGTGAAGGTACCCTTCACGCGCAGCGCTGCGGGCAAGGTCAGCTTGCCTGCGCGCTCCGCACCAAGCAGCCACCGCGCGAACAACTCGGTCTCTTCGCTTTCGAAGTTCAGCGGGCCCGAGAACGTCTTGCCGCTCTGCTTTCCGGCAATGCTGAGAAAAGCGCGTCCAGGCAGCCGCGCTTCCAGCCGCTCGACCGCGATCACGCCATCCTGCGCACGAATGCTGGCGCGCAGGTCGCGGGAAAGCTGTCCGCCCGCAAGCAAACCATCGGCGGCAAGCGTGATCTGCGCAGAGAATGGCAAGCCCACGAGCGTCTCCCGTGCGCGGTTGAGCCAGGGCAACACATGCGCGGCGCCGGTAGCACCCGCTTTCTGGTCGCCGAGATCGAGGTCGATCCGCTTGCTGACGAGAGAAAGCTCAAGCGACCCCTTCGCTCGCGGAACGAGTTTCGCTTCCCCCCCAAGCGTGATCGGCAACTCGCCCTCGCCCAGTGCCAGTTCGAGATTGGAAAGACGGATTTCGTCGAGGCCGCCCGCGGTATCGGACGCCACGCGCCAATGCATCGGACCGCTTTTATGCGCAAGGATGGTCTTGCCGTCGAAACGAAGCGCGGCCTTCGCCAGCGAAAGCGTACCCTCCGCTTCGAAGAACAGCGCATCCGCAGGCCGGTCGAGCGTCAGCCGGACCTTGCTCGTATGCTCTGCAGTGAAACGGCCAGATGATGCGCGCAGGATCCAGCGCATGCCGTTCATCCGGTAGCCGCCCTCGAGCCGGAACGGCCCGTCGCGCGAAAGCAGTTCTCCCCGCGCGGAAAAATCGTCGGCGAACAAAAGCGTATTGGTGCGGCGATCCTCGATCGTCAGCGAGCCGGCTTCGAAGACGAAACCGCTCACTGAAATTTCCTGCGCTCCGGTAGATACCTCGGGCAAAAGCAGCCGCCCGTCTTTCTCGATGGCAAGACGGATCGCCGGCCGCGAAATCACGAATTCGCTGGCCTCGAAACGGCCGGAGAGAAGCGCCGTCAACGCCAGCGAACCGCGCACTTCGCTGGCGCGCATGCCGGTACCGTTCTCGGCGTCGCCAA